>NZ_AUNI01000015.1:0-300000 GCF_000447795.1 Bacteriovorax sp. Seq25_V
TTTTGATCAAATTAATAATACTGTTGGTGTGACAAGTGTTAATGGGTCTTCCGGAATAATTACTAAGTCAGAAATTTTTTCAGGTTCAGTACTGAGTGATATTGAAGACGTGGATACAACTGGTATTGCAATTGGAAAGATTTTAAAGTGGGATGGTTCAAAATGGATTGTTTCAGATGATCTGTCTGCTGGTGGTACAGGTTCTGTTACAACAACAGAAATCAGTGATGATACGATTGTTGATGCTGATATAAGTGCTTCTGCTGGTATTGCTCAATCAAAGATTTCAGGTCTCACAGCTCTTGCTGTAGCAGTAGGTTCTAATACTACGGCCCTATCTTCAAAAGTTAGTATCGCAACAACTGTAAATGGAAAAGCACTTTCTTCAAACGTTACACTTGTGACAACAGATGTGGCAGAAGGTACAAATTTATATTACACGTCAGCAAGAGCGAAGGCCGATGCGATTTTAAATTCAACGGCGGGAAGTGAAACAGATCAAGCGGCCTCGGTGGCAGCGATGAAAAGTTTTGTTAATACAGCAGACAATTTAAAAGTAGATAAATCAACGACAGTGAATGGTCAGGCGTTATCTTCAAATGTTGTTTTAGACACAGATGATGTAGCGGAAGGCACAACAAGTTTTTATCATACGACAGCGAGAGCGAGAACGGCAGCGGTTGTAAATTCAACAGCAGGAAGTGAAACAGATCAGGCGGCGTCGGTGGCAGCAATGAAGAGTTATGTGACAGCACAAACTTCAGGTGCGGGAACAGGTGATTTTAAGTCGGATGGTTCGGTTTCTATGAGTGCTGATTTTGACTTAGGAAATAATAAATTAAAACTTAAAAGTGATAATACAAATTACGTTGAACTTAAATCACCAAACTCACTGACCGCAACTTATTCTTTGATTTTTCCTGCGAATGATGGAGTAGCTTCACAGGTTTTAACTACTGATGGAAGTGGGAATCTTTCGTGGGTAAATGCAGCGAGTGGAAGTGTGACAAGTGTGACGGCGGGAGCACCTTTAGCAAGTAGTGGTGGAGCGACTCCGAATATCTCAATCACGCAAGCGACAACGACTACAAGTGGATATTTATCGTCCACGGATTGGAATGCATTTAACTCAAAAGTTTCAGGGACAACAACAGTAAATGGAAAAGCACTTTCTTCAAACGTTACGCTTGTGACAACAGATGTGGCGGAAGGGACAAATTTATATTACACGTCAGCAAGAGCTAAGGCCGATGCGATTTTAAATTCAACGGCGGGAAGTGAAACAGATCAAGCGGCCTCGGTGGCAGCGATGAAAAGTTTTGTTAATACGGCAGACAATTTAAAAGTAGATAAATCAACGACAGTGAATGGTCAGGCGTTATCTTCAAATGTTGTTTTAGACACAGATGATGTAGCGGAAGGGACAACAAGTTTTTATCATACGACAGCGAGAGCGAGAACAGCAGCGGTTGTGGATTCAACAGCAGGAAGTGAAACAGATCAGGCGGCGTCGGTGGCGGCAATGAAGAGTTATGTGACAGCACAAACAGGAAGCATCACTTCTTCACAGTGGACAACTTTAGTATCCAATATTTACTATACTACAGGAAACGTTGGTATCGGAACTAGTACTCCATCTGAGAAACTTGAAGTTAACGGTAATATAAAAGCAACACAGTTATGTATAGGAGCCGATTGTAAATCAACTTGGCCTTCTGGAGGGGGAGCACCTACAACTTGTCCGTCAGGATTTATAATGGTAGGGACAGCTGGAAAGCCAAATTCGTTTTGTATTGAAGCAAGTCGACGTGCTACAGTTTCTTATTCTGTAGCTGCTGCAACTTGTGATGGATTAATTGATGGAGATTGGGGACGTGCTCAATTGTGTTCAGTCAGACAGTGGCAACAAGCATGTAATGATCACAATGATGGAAGTGCACTTGTTGGATTGAATACTTTTGCTGATGCATCTGGTACTGAATGGATGGCCGGTTCAACTAGTTATCAATCGAGCAATGGCGAAATATATGCAACAGTATCAGCGAATTATACGACTACAGTTGCAGGTTGTTATGCTTATTCCTATATAGCTACGCTTATTTCACCTGGGAGTCGAAGTTATAGATGCTGTTATTGATAGAGTATGAACGATTAACTTTTTTTGTATCACTTTGATTGGTCTCTGAGTCATATATCTTTTAGGTTGCCTCTATTGTAGTTGTCTTTCTTATCATCATTACAATATTTATCGTTCAGTTTTACAACAGTGGTGTGGGCGAGGTTGCCCATTGCTCTTTGTTAAATTTCTATACTTTTCATGTAAAACATTCATCTGTTCATCTTCCTTGTTGTTTCATTTTCGTTCCTTGCTATATTGAGTTTATTAAACAAGAAATGAATAAATTGAAAATAACTTCAACAATAAAGGAGATTACATGAAAAAAACGATTACTGGATTTTTACTATTAAGTACGATTTCGACACTAGCATCAGGAACGCCAGCTATTGATAAAGCTTGTCTTGAAAATGATAAGAGGATAGCAGTAGAGTTAGATCTATTACAAAATGAAGCAAGTATCGCTTGTAATGATGCAGGAAATGTTTCTGAATGTCGCTCTTTAAAAAATGAAATAAAAAGATTAATCAATAAAGGAAACGTTTTAGACTTGATCAATGTTGATAGAGATGAAGATATTACTGATGTAGTTTTCTTTAATTGTAGTAAAAAAGTATTAAAGTTTAATACACTTAATTATGGTTCAGGTCTTGGTCTAGCTACAAATGCAAAAATTAATTTTGATAAAGAAAAAGATGCAGTTACATTCTTTGGAAATAGTGTCGAATATAAGCTAGAACTTGCCACAGAAAATTTGAATGATAAAAAAATAATTTCATTGGATGATAACTATTATTATGGTGTAAGAGCAGCTTCTTTGAAGGTTGACGGTGTTTCTAAAACTGTTTATGCTGAAGATGTAAGAACAGGGTTTGAAAGTATTCTTTTTTCATATGACTCTGAGAGACGTACGCATGGTTCGACATTTGATTCAACTGCTCAAGTAGTTGATTATGTACAATTATTTACTGAACTGGCAACTCTCTAAAGATTTTAACTTACGATCCTATTATAAAGTCGACGTGTTTTATGCATGTCGACTTTTAGTGCTATGCCGGAGCCATAGATAGGTTTGTGATTTAAACTGATTTTTTAAACGATGAAGCAGCTTGAAATCTATATTCTTCCGCCAGAAATTCAATCCTGTATTGTCTATAAAATCCTAAATTAAAAAGGCCCCAGATTCTGGAGCCTAAAAGTTATACCTTAGATTTAAAATATAAGTTAAAAGTATAATCTATTACTAATCCCTTGTGTTCTTTGATGATTTCGTCATAAATTTTTGCAGGAAATTCAATCTTTAAAACAGATTCTAAGTCCTCTCGGTTAGTGAACTCCCATGCTGAATCTATAACTTTGAGTTCAAATCCTTGGTTCTTCCAAAATTCATCAGTTTCACTTTGTTTTGAATTAGAGAAATTAAAGCTTCGCTTCACCCAATTGCCAAAAGTTCCTCGCTCAAGATTATTATCGATCATAGCAAATGATCCACCTTGTTTAAGAACACGAAATACTTCTTCGATTCCCTTTTCACAGCCGGCTCCCCAAAAATAAGCAAAACGAGCATACGCAAAGTCAATTAAATCATCTTCCAAACTTATAGCTTCTGCTGTTCCCTTTAAAATAGAAACATTTTTCAAATTCTCATCAACTAAGCGTTTCATTCCTTTTATACGAGAGTCATCATGTGGCTCTACGCCAAACACGTGGTTTGCTTTCTTTGCAAAGAATGGCAAATGAAAACCTGTTCCACAGCCTATATCAAGAACGTTACCAGTCTCCCAGCCAAACTTTGTTTCAAGGAAAGACTCAATTTTATGATCAGGGTCACACGCTCTATTTTCAAGTTCATAAATATCGCTATCTGTCTGTATATTTGGAGACGCATGAGCTCCTGCATTTAAATTTTTCATATAATTATCCCTTCTCCACATTTTGTAGAGGTTTGTTATCTAATAAAAAATGGTGATTAGATTCGAGAACTAGATATTAGGGATTAGAATATTGATAAAATTGTATAGTGACATTTTTTAGTCCTTGTTTAGTTACTTTTTCTATCACCATAGTCTTTTAATGTGAAGAGTAATTTTATCTTCTTAGAACTGCTCCACATAAATGGGGATAAGAATCTCAATTCTTCAATGATTGCATAGAGTTAGTTAAATTTGTTGGTTGCCGCCAGAAAGTTAAACACTTAACAAATTTGAATAATAGATGAGAGTACAAATTTCATCCCCATTTAACTGGACCAGTTTGTAATTGTTACAAAAAGTAAATATTTTCCCGCTAGATATTGTGCTGCACATTATTGATTCCAGAATTAATGTACCAACACAAAGAGAAACACAAAAACTGGAGAGAACATGAAAAAATTTATTCTTGGAATGGTCATCGTTACCGCTGCTTCATCGGCCATGGCAGATAGGGGAAGTATCATTATTGGTTTTGGTGACAAAGACAGAGATCTGAAATGTGAGAGAACTCTTAAAGATGTGAGAAGAGAAAACGTTATGATGAGAAGAGATATACAAGATCTACAGATGTCAAACTCATCACTTTCTTTTGAAGTTTCTTCTTTAAAATCTGAGCTTCAACAATGTAAATTTTCAGATGATAACAGTGATCGTAACCAACAGATAAAAAAATTAAGAATGAGACTAAAAGATACACAAGATCAACTAGAAGGAGCAAACGCTCAAATTTCAAGTATGTCTTATATTATTGATTCAAAAAATCAGCAAATCTTAGATCTTGAAGCAAGAGTTAGAGATCTTGAAGATCAACTAAATCCTGCTCCTCCATATTTTGATTTAGCTCAATCTGTTATGGCATGTAGAAAAATTTCCAATGCTTCTTATGCAAGTGAATGTGCTTCTTCTGCAAAAAAGTTTCAGGTGACAGCAGATACAATTAAAGGTTGTACTAAGCTTGGTGATGCTTATTATGCAAAAGAGTGCGTTTCGGAAGCCGGAAAAAATAACGCTTTTGCTGATCAAGTTTCTGCTTGTACAGATATTAAAAATGATGCATATGCAGTTGAATGTGTGACTTTCGCAGGGAAGGGTAGAGTTTCTGCTGATGTTGTTCGTTCATGTGTAATGACATCATCAAATGCTTACTATCAGAAGGATTGTGTTGCTCAAATGGGTAACAACTAATTTAAATTGTTCATGGAAAGGGCCATCTAGGCCCTTTTTTATTTTTAACATATTGAATTTATAGATGTTTTTATAATCTCGGCAACATCTTCCATCCCTAGAAAAAAAATCTAAAGTTTGAAATAATAACGTATCGCATCAATTTCGATGCCATAGGAAATACTAATGTTTGATATGTTAAAAGGATTAAATTCAGTTTCTCTTCCTGGTCAGAATGGACTTGAGGGAAAGGGTGTGAATCCAGCAGAGGCTGGGGCGCCAGGTGAATTTGAAGCCTTATTAAAGGGCTCTGAGGCAGAATCAAATATTTTACCTGGGCAGGAAGTAGGTAAGCAAGAAGATTTAATGTCTGTATTAACTGGAAAGTTCAAGGCAGACGCTAAAGATAGCACCGAAGCTAGAATTGCTAAAAGTGGTCAGGATGACCTAATGGGTGTTTTAAATTCTTCAGAAGCTCCTTCTGAAAAAATCGCAAAGCTTAAGGCGATGCTTGAGAGTGGAGCGATAACTGAAGAGCAAGTTGTTGATGCTGACTTAACTACTGTTGACCCAAAAGTGATACAGACTATTCTAGGTGGAATTAACCAGGAAGGTTTAACTACTGAAGTTCAGGCATTAGGGCAGAAGACAGATGGACCGCTGGTGATGAAATCAGCGCAGTCAAACCAGGCTCTTGAACAAGTTGCAAAAGAAAACCCTGAAGTCGTAATGTCTAAGGGAGAATCCAAAGTCACTGGAGAAGAGAAGTTTGATCATCGTTTGATGCAATTGGCGACACCAAAGAAATTTGGAGCCGATGTAAAACCAGTACAAAATCAAGCAATGTCTCTACATTCATCGCAAGAGTTTTTAACACAGCATGGAGCGAATAAACCTCATGTTGTATCACAGAAACATGCGTTCAATATGTTCCAAAAAGAACAATCTGTACTTGGAAATGACGGAATTATCAAAAAGAAGTCGATGACAGACTTTAATAAATTTGAGGCTAAGTCTGATTCATTACAACCAGAAAAAATGACTTCAAAAGAAGACAATCTTAATGTTTTTGAAACACAGACTAATGATATTTTAAAGCCAAGCGCAAAGGTCGAGGGAAGTGTGAGTATTGTTTCAAAAGGAACAGATACTCAGGTTATCGATCTAAGTAGTGTTCAAAATAAAGATCAAATAATCAGTGAGATTACAAAATATATTGAAACATCAAAAGTTCAAAATGGTAGAGAGCTAGAGCTTGTTGTTACTCATAAAGACCTTGGTCAATTTAAAGTTAATGCGCAGAAGTCGGGTAACGGTGAACTAGTTGACTTGAAGATTGTTACTTCGACAAATGAGGGAAATAACTTCTTTAATCAACAAGAGACTAATCTTTTAAAGACCTTACACACTAATGGAGTAAAGGTCTCAGATATTAAAATTTCAATGAATAGTGCAGAAAATCACTCAAGTGGGAATAATTCTGCCGGTCAAAATAACTCTGGAAATGGTCAAGGATTTGCGAGAGACTATAGTAGTGGGGGACATGGCTCTCACGACCAGGGTAAGCAAAGAAGACAAGAGCTCTGGGATCAATATAAAGAAAGATTAGGTGCTTAATGCCAGGAATCGGTAGACCTCAACAACAAACAAATCCATTTGCGAGAATTTCAAAAGCTCCAGCGCAAGCGCCTGGCGCAAAAAAAGTAAATACAAATGGTGTAGGTGAGGCTCTGAATGAGATCGCAGGGGTTGAAGAGGAAAAGAAATTCGTCGACAAAGAAACTCATAACAAAATGGGGAAAGACGGTTTTCTAAAGTTATTAGCACACCAATTACAAAA
This sequence comes from Bacteriovorax sp. Seq25_V, assembly GCF_000447795.1. Lineage (NCBI taxonomy): Bacteria > Pseudomonadati > Bdellovibrionota > Bacteriovoracia > Bacteriovoracales > Bacteriovoracaceae > Bacteriovorax > Bacteriovorax sp. Seq25_V. The sequence goes on from NZ_AUNI01000015.1 coordinate 7,094, forward strand.
TCAAGATCCGCTCAAGCCAATGGATCAAAAGCAATTCTCTGCTGATCTTGCACAGTTCTCACAATTAGAACAATTAACAAATATGAATGCCAAGTTTGATAAGTTTGGAGCGAATGCACCTCAAGAGACAAAATTCTATGGTGCAAGTTTTCTTGGAAAAGAAATTGTTACGAGAGGCTCATCTATTCATTATAATGGACAGGATAGAAATGTGGATATTCCATTCTTTCTCGATCAAGCAGCTACCAACGTAACAGTGAATATTTACGACTCTAAGAAACAACTTATTGGAAAAGTAGGAGCTGAAAGTTTATCTCGTGGGCAAAACACTCTGAGATGGAATGGAAAGCAACTAGACGGTGTCAGAGCTACTAAAGACAATTATAGAATTGAAGTCGTTGCGTATGACGATCAAATGAATAAATTCAAAGCAAAAACAAGTTCTACTGGATTAGTAACTGGTGTTAACTTTGACAAAGGTGAAACCATCCTTACTTTAGCGAATGGAAAAGAAATATTTCTTCGCGATGTTGATAGCTTTAAGATGCCTTCAAACCAGGCCGTTGAAAGTGTTCCTGCAAGACAAGCGGCGCAAGCTTACCAACAAAATAGTTCTGACAATTCTTTTAATCAGTAAAAATTTACACGTATAGAGAGATCAGTTCCTCACATTCTTGAATGTGGAGAAAGTTAATTCTTTTCTTATTAGATCACTAAGAAAAAAATCTTGATAGTGATAGAGCACTTCTTTGTGTCTAAAAGACTTTCTACTTAGTTAAAAAATTATTTGTAAATTTTTTTAAAAATATCTACTGTTTTTTCTCGATTATTTCTTCGTTTTATGTTTTCTCTAAAGAAATGTGATGTTTTTATTTTTGCTAAAGTATCTTTTGTTTCCTTTAAAGTGTACTTTAGTGATGTTTTAGCTGTTTTGTACTTGGGAGTTTTTTTGTTCGCGAATAAGTTAACGTATGTGAAAATTCAGTTTTACTTTAAATCAAAAAAAGCTGTAAATAGTGATTAATGTTGTGGTGCGGTAAAAAGTGACTAGTATTGAAATGATGAAAAATAAAAGTGATAATATTATTAATGAATCACTACAATTGAGTAGTGAGAATGAAAGTAGAAGATGACACAAAATAAGGTTTCAAATTTTTTAATCCCTAACGTAAATAAGGTGCCTGGTAATAAGAAGGTTGACCTTAGAGAGCGTCTTGGTGGAGTTGAGAAAGATGAATTTAAGAATCTTCTAAAAGATCAGATCAGCGATGTTCAGTCGGAACATGGAATCAATCTTTCAATTCATGCTGCTAAGAGATTACAAGAAAGAAATCTTTCAATGGATAGTAGCGAGTATTTTAAAATTAAAGAAGCGATGGAGAAGTTGAGATCTAAGGGTGGTAGAGACTCTTTAGTGATTACTGACAAAGCTGCTTATATTGTAGATGTGCCGGGGAACAAAGTTGTAACGGCCATTGATAAAGGAAGTATACAAGACAACGTATTTACAAAAATTGATTCTACTGTCGTAGTTTAATGGTGAAATTGGCTGGTCCTTTCCGGAAGCCTCGTGTTTAGCCCGTAGTTGCAAACACAGTTTTCAATAAAAAATCCATTTATTCTATCGGCGTAATTTAAAGTCTAGGAGGGACGATAAATGGGTATTTTAAGATCTTTTAACATTGGTGTATCTGGTTTAAACGCAGTTGGACAGGGAATGGGAGTTATCTCGGATAACATTTCTAACTCTGGAACTAACGGTTTCAAAGCTTCAAGAGCTGAATTTCAAGACGTATTAGCTGTATCTCTAAAAGGTATCGATGGTGGTGACCAGTTCGGTGCTGGGGTTAAGCTTTCACACATTAAACCTCTAATGTCACAAGGTGATGTTTCGAGAACTGAATCAATTACAGACTTAGCAATTAACGGTGACGGTTTCTTTAAAGTTGAAGCGCCATTTGGACCAGGATTCACAAGAGATGGTTCTATGCACTTTGATAAAGAAGGAAATCTTGTTAATGCTGATGGATATAAAGTTGTTGGTTTCAAAGCTGATGCTGAAGGAAAAGTAACAACAAAAGAAGGTCCAATCAGACTTGGTAATACAACAATTGCAGCACAAGCGACACAAAAAGTTAAAGTATCAATGAACTTAGATTCACGTGCTGAAGTAAAACAATTTGACCCATTAAAGCCAGAAGAGACATCAAACTTTTCTAATTCAATGACTGTTTATGACAATGTTGGTACAGCAAGACTTGTAACAACTTTCTTTAATAAGACAGCTGATAACAACTGGACATATAGAGTTATGTCAGATGGTGCAGATGTAAATGGTGGAACACCTGGTGTAATGGTAACTCAAGCTGAAGGTAACCTAATCTTCAACGATAAAGGCCAATTACAACAAGAAGTAGAAATATCTAATTCATTTAATTTTAATAAAGGTGCTGCTGCCGATCAAAAAATTGCATTCAACTTTGGTGAGTCAATTTCAGAAGGTGGTGACGGAACTGAAGCATCAACTCAGTATGGTTCTGGATCAGCACTTGCAAGACATACGCAAGATGGTTCATCTGCTGCGACACTTGCATCTCTTTCATTCAATGATAAAGGGATTCTTACTGCAGTATATGACAATGGTGAAGCAAGAGATATCGCTCAAATTGCTGTTGCAAAATTTGAAAACAACGAAGGTCTTTTCAAAGTAGGGAAGAACTTATTTAAAGAATCAAGAAACTCAGGACAACCAGCAATGGGGCAACCAGGTGATGCAGGACGTGGTGAAGTTCTTTCGAAATCAATCGAACTTTCAAACGTTGATATTGCAAATGAGTTCGTAAGCTTAATGACAGCACAAAGAAATTTCCAAGCAAATGCGAAGACGATTGGAACAGCTGATCAAATGTTACAAGAAATCTTTAGAATGAAAGGTTAATAACCGATAGTTAGTCTTAAAATATCTCTCCAAGCATAAGGGTCAGTTTTCTGGCCCTTTGCCATTTGTAGGAGGCATAAAATTTCTAACTGATTGAAAATATGGTTGTGTTGAAATCTATGTTTCTGTTCATAATTGTGCATCTTTCATAGTTTATAAAAAATAAGCTAAAATTCAAAATTTTCGTATGATTATATACTCAGTTGAATTGGGGTAGAAATTTCCAAGTAGGAGTATCACTATGTATAAATTCTTTATTGTTTCAGTAGTTAGTTTTTTTGCTTTTGGTGAATGTGTACTTCATTACAATAGAACAGCCTGTGGAGGACAGCATAGAAATGGAAAGACAAATCAGGCAATGAGTTATTTAAAGTGCTCAGGAGATAAAGAATGTGACAAAACTGTTAGTGCTTCATCTATGGAGCAGTGTCAGGAAGCCGCACTAAAAGCCTGTTCTAATAGAAGATTTGATATAACAAAGAGAAAGGTAATTACTGCAAAGTGGAATGGTGCAGCGATTAAAGATAAGCATGGTAACGAAGATTTTTGTTTAAAATATGAAAAGAGAGCTCAAGAATTTGATCAATGTTTAGAATAGAAATATTGCTAGGAAGCTTTAAAGCTTCCTAGCTTCACATGAATTATTCGCCATCTTGTCCAATAGCTTCAACCGGGCAAGCTTCAAGAGCAGAGATACACTCTTCGAGTTCACTTGCATTTTGTGGCTGAAGTTTTACATACGCATGGCCGTCTTCATCATTCATTGCAAAGAACCTTTCAGCTTCCATAACACAGGCATCACATGCGATACACTGATCATCAACATAGAACTTTCCAGGTGCGTTTAGTGCAAATTTAGAATTCTTATCGGCCATATCCTATCCTCTTATTGGTTTGGTAATCTCGCAAATTTATTTTGCTTAAATGTATAACTCTCACCAAGCTTTTCGATCATTACTTTCATCGTTTGAGAAGAGATCATATTTTTTAGTTGTGAAAGATCATAGTCTTTTGAAGTATCTTTACTTGGCCCAGAAGCGACGATGACTACTTTCGTTCCTTCATTAACAGTAAAAACACCTTTTTCTTTGCTAAATAACTCGTTCACAAATTCTTGTTTAAATGCTTGATCAGCTCCGAAGCCTTCAAGTTTATTAACTGTGATCCCTTCTTTTAAGCTTAGGCTATATTTCTTTTTAAGTTCTTTTAAATCTTTTCCTGAATTTAGTCTAGTAGTAACTTCTTCAGTAGCTTTTGTTACAAGGTCTTTTACATCCTTTTCTTTTTGAATGAATTCCTTAGCAATTTTTGTTTCAAAATCTATTAAGTTAGCTTCTTTTGCTTCTTTCTTTGCCTCTGCAAGAATAAGGTGATAACCAAATTCTGTTTTTACTGGACCTGAAATTTGTCCTGCTTTCATTGCAAAAAGAGCTTTTTCAAACTCTGGAACCATTTGGCCACGTGATACCCAGTTAAGGTTTCCACCAGTTGTTTTCCCGCTTGGCTCGTCAGTAAATTTCTTTGCCATTGCCATGAAGTTTTTAACAGTAAGGTCTTTCTTGATATTTTCTGCTTTTGCTAGAGCATCTTTTTCTTTTCCATCTTTAACTGTAATAAGAATGTGTCTTGCTTGAATTTGTTCTTTTTGACTAAGACTTTCTTTTCTTGAGTTAAAAGCAGCTTCAACTCTTTTCTTATTAACATCTTGAGCTAAGTAATCTGAAATTTCTTTTTTAGAGATCTCAAGAGTTTTCTTAATATCATCAGCATTGATTGTAATGATATCAGTTAATCTCTTATCTTTATAAAGAGTGTTAAGTGTAGTTAAAAGATCTGAAGAGAAAGAAATATCTGTCGCTAGTGCTTGAAGCTTCTGATCTCTTAGTCTATTTAGTGTATCTGCTTCGAAATCCTCAGGCGTTAGTTGGTTATACGCAAGAAGAGTCTTGTATTTTGAAAGATCAAACTGTCCATTAGTTAGGAAGTAAGGAGCTTTTTTAATATCTTCTTTAATTGCTTCACTTCCAACTGCCATTCCTGCTTCTTCAGCAAGGATTAGTCTTAGCTTAGATGAAACAAGGTTTCTAACCGCGCTATCGTATACTTTGTATTGTTCAAGTTCATTAGAAGTTAGTGGTTGTCCACCCTTGAAAATCTGCGCGTAGAATTGTGACTGTCTTTGAATCTCGGCATTGAATTCTCTTACTTTGATATCATGTGAACCTACTGTTCCAATTGTGTCTGGTGTTCCGGTACCAAAGAATGGTCCACTCATCACGAATGAAATTACGATAATCCCGATAAAAAGAGTCAGGAAAATCTGTGATGATTTTTTTTGAAAACTAGATGACATTTCTTTCTCCATGAAAAGGTTTGTGGGGATTATTATTATCTAAATAGCTCATATCGTAAAGAATATTGGCAGTTGCTTATAATGAATGTACTCTTTTAATGCTTGTAAAAAAAATTTTAGGGGAAATATGAATTTATCGGTCAATGAAGGATCAAAACTAAAGTCAGTTGTGAATGTTTTAGTCCTCTCTTTAGCCCTGTGGGGTGTGTCAAAAAGGGATGTTAACGTTAAAGAAACGACGATTTTTGAAAATATAATGATGGATACGTTAGCACCGCTCCAAAGAGGTGTAACTTTTACGCATAACAAAATTGTTTCGTTTTTTGATCATTATTTATTTAATGTAAACGCGTCAAAAATTAATGTGGGGCTTACATCAAAGGTTGCAGAGCTTGAAAAGGAAGTATTCAACCTTGAGCAGATTAAAGATGAAAACAAGAGACTTAAAGATCTTCTCGAGTTCGGTGAAGAGGTTCAATATAAGAAAATTCTTGCTCAGATTGTAGCGTGGGACTCATCAAGTGACTTTCGCGTGATTCGTATTAATAAAGGTTCGTCACATGGAATTCGTCTGCAGTCGACTGTTATTACGGCAAATGGGGTAGTTGGTTATATATATCGCTTAACGGAACATTTTGCAGATATTCTAACGATCCTCGACCCAAGTAATAGAGTAGACGTTATTGTTAATAGAACTCGTAGTAATGGAATCCTTGAAGGCTTTGCAGGTGGGAAATGTATGATGAAATATGTTACTCGTACTGATCCTGTTAGATTAAATGATCTTGTTCTGACTTCAGGTCTTGGAAATATTTATCCAAAAGGTTTAAAAGTTGGAATCGTTTCACGTGTTGAACGCGAAAGTTATGGTATCACTCAAAATATTGTTGTTTCACCAACGGTAGATTTTTCAAAGCTTGAAGAAGTTGCAGTACTAGTTTCCGATGCAAATCAGAAAAAGATGAATGAGTGGCAGGCCCTTGATGAGGCTGACGGAGATGATGAGAAATGATGAGAATTAGATCGCGCGAAATTGTGCCAAGACTTTTTATAACAATTTTAATACTTATAGTACTCGAAGTGATGTCGAGTGCATTTCTACCGTTATTTGGCATCAGTAAATACATGATTCCCTTTAACGTTTTGATTGTTCTTTTTTTAGGTTTTAAGCTTGAAAATCCCTACCTTGCTTTGATGATTGTTGCAGTTCAGTACTTTCATTCAATTTTTACTATTGAAGGCTGGGAGATGGGAACTATTGCAGGTGTTCTAATTTGTATCATCATATCTTACTTAAGAGACATTCTGCATTTTACAAGTAGTATCGTAACAATTCTTGTTACTCAGATGTTCCAATTTATTTGGTTTGTGATTCTTTCTTCGCTCCTTTATTTGAAGCTTGGGAGCTTTGATTATATCGTCGAAAAATTTTGGCGATTTATTCCTGAAAGTATCGTTATCTCGCTTGTAGCACCATTTTTCTTTTCTGTTCTCGACAAGGTTTGGGGAGTAAGAGATGAAGGTCTGATGGGAGATCGTAGTTAATGTTTGGAGAAGAAGAAGTTGTAAAGTCCCATAAGGGACGAGCAGATATTCTACTAACACTAATTACTCTGTGTTTTGGAATTATTTTAATTAGACTTTGGTATCTTCAAATCTACCAAGGGGACATGCTTTATCAGTACTCATTGAATAATCGTCTTCGTAAAGAAGTTATTACGGCTCCACGCGGAATGATTTTCAGTAGAAATAATCAATTATTAGTTCATAATATTCCGCGTTTTGATGCAATCATTATTCCTCAGTATCTTGTTAATAAAAAGCAGACACTTGAAAAACTTTCTAAGATCCTTGATATGGATGTAAAGGATATTGAAGATACACTTGCTAAATTTAGAGGACAGGCCAAGTATCGTCCAGTTCGTATTAAAAAGAATCTTTCAAAACAAGAAGTTGCTATTATTGAAACTGAGAATGAGAAGATGCCAGGTGTCCAAGTCGAAACCTTTATTTCTCGTGAATATCGCGATGCAAACGTCGGAAGTCATCTCCTAGGATACATTTCAGAAATATCTCAGAGCCAACTACCAAAATATATTAAGCGTGATAACTATGATTATAAACTTGGAGACTTTATTGGTCAGGCAGGAGTCGAAGAAGAGTTTGACCACTATCTCCGTGGAGATGATGGTTATCAGTTTATGGAGGTTGATGCCAGAGGAAGAATGAAGAGAGTTATTAGTTCAAATAATCTCTTTGCTGGAATCGAAAATAAACCTGCAACCCCCGGGGAGAATATTCGTTTAACTATTGATCGTGACCTTCAGTTGACTGCTTTTAATGCACTTGAGGGGAAGGTTGGAAGTGTTGTCGCTATTGATGTAAATACTGGTGAAGTACTTTCTATGGTTTCAAGACCAAGTTATGACCCGACACAATTTTCACGTGGATTAACTTCGGCGTATTGGGCAAGTCTTGTTAATGATGAGAATAACCCTCTAAGAGATAGAACAATTCAAGAGCATTATCCTCCGGGATCAACTTATAAGACCTTTACTGCTATTACGGCACTCGAAAAAAAACTTATAAAACCTGATGAGGAGTTAATGTGTGGCCCAACTTTTAAATTAGGGCGTAGAACTTTCCACGACTGGAAAAAGAATGGACACGGTAAGACCGATGTATATAAATCACTTCGCTCTTCTGTAGACGTTTATTTTTATAAACTTGCCGCACAATTTGATGCCGACGACCTTGCTCACTATGCAAAGATGTTTGGACTTGGAGCCAAAACTGAGATTACACTTCCTCGCGAAACTTCAGGGTGGATACCAACTAAAGAATGGAAGAAAAAAAGATTTGGAGTTGAATGGCAGTTGGGTGAGAACCTGATCCATGCTATCGGACAGGGTTTCAACCTTGTGACACCATTACAGCTCGCACTCAGTTACGCAGCTATTGCAAATAATGGGACTGTGTATCGCCCACAAATTATTAAAGAGATTTTTACGAACTCAGGAGAAGTTGTTAAATCTTTTGAGCCAGAAGTTGTGAGTAAGGCTGAAGTTAGTCAGGAAACTCTTGATGCTGTTAAGAAAGGTCTTTACGAAGTAGTTAATGAAAGAAAAGGTACGGCCTGGTGGTATCGTGGACGTGGGATTCGCATGGCCGGGAAAACTGGCACGGCGCAGGTTATTAGTATGACCTCTAAGGAGCTTTTCTCTAAGTGTGAAGAGATGCCATATCGTAATCGTCACCATGGGTTATTCGTTGCTTTTGCCCCATTTGATAATCCAAAAATTGCTGTCGCTGCTATTGTCGAACATGGTTGCCATGGATCGAGTGCTGGAGCACCAATTGTGCGTGATGTGATGGAAACTTATATGAAGAAGTATTATCCAGAAGATTACGAAAGATATGCAAAAGAAGATAAGGCGGCTTATCTGGAAATGCTTAGAAAAGAAAAAGAAGAAAAATTAAAAAAAGAAGCTGAAGCAGCTGCAGAAGAGAATACTCCTGCTCCGTCTGATGATGAATAATTAGGAATTTAAATGGACGCTAGTACGATAAAGGATTTTTTTAAAAGATATGATTTCTCATTTTTTGGAATCGCTATAGTGATTTTTCTATTTGGGATCATTAATTTATATTCTGCAACTCATGCGTCTCTAAACGACCATCATGCAAATCTATATAAAGTACAACTTGGTTGGTTCTTTCTTTCTCTCGTCGTAGGTTTTGCGATTAGTTTTATTCAAGCTAAGAATTTTCAACGATTCTCTTGGGCCATTTATTTATTCAATGTTTTTCTTCTCGTTCTTGTTCTTTTTCTTGGACATCAGGGAATGGGGGCGAGACGTTGGCTTCTTCTGGGTCCTATTAGAGTTCAGCCTTCAGAGTTAATGAAGCTCTCTCTGGTATTTATACTTGCTCGTTGGTTTTCAAAAAACTCGCCGGATCAGGAAATGGGAATCAAAGAATTGATTGCACCACTATTATTAACACTTGTTCCAACTGTTCTTACTGTTCTAGAGCCAGATCTTGGTACGGGATTACTCCTGTTACTTATATTTTTTATCATGGCTTTTTTTAGAAAATTAAAATGGAAGAGTTTGGGAATCATTGCTTTAGTTGGTCTAATTTCTGGTGCGGCGATGTACCAATTTGGTCTTAAAGAATATCAAAGAAATAGAATTAAGACTTTTATTAACCCAACTGCAGATGCAAAGGGTACTGGTTATAATGCAATTCAATCTAAGATAGCAATTGGGTCTGGAAAGTTTCTAGGAAAAGGTTTTCGAAAATCTTCTCAAGCTTCTTTGAACTATCTTCCTGAAAATCATACGGACTTTGTTTTCTCTATCTACAATGAAGAACATGGTTTTTTTGGTTCAATTCTTCTTATTGGATTATATCTCTTTCTCTTTTATCGTTTCATTTGGCTTTCAATGAATGTGCCTAAGATTTTTGACTCCGTTGTTATTATAGGTTTGATGTCCATTTTCTTTTGGCACACATTTATCAACATGGGTATGGTTATGGGTTTGCTTCCTGTTGTTGGACTCCCTCTTCCTCTAATGTCATATGGAGGGTCATCGCTTCTAACATTTGGTATTTGTTGCGGTGTTGCGACTTCAATTTCAAACTCTCGAAATATGTTTTAAATGTTAAGATATCCCAATGATTGATTTGGGAAAAGATATACAGCTTTTGAACAAAAAGAACGATAATTAGTAGTATGAAAAATTTGTCGATTCTTTTCGTGTATATGTCTTTAATGGCATCAGCTATATTTTATTATTTCGTAGGTGGAGATTCTGAGATTGTTTATGTCTCCTTGTTTTTAATAAACTTTTTACTTTGTATTTATCTCTTTCTTACGAGAGAAAAAGCAAATCCTCATGTTAACGTTGATTTTGAGAATGCTATTCTTACGAGTGCACGTGTCAGTATTATTGCAACTGATCTTAATGGTGTCATTACTCACTTTTCTAAAGGAGCTGAGAATCTTCTTGGGTACAGTAAAGAAGAAATGGTTGGGAAGCAAACTCCTGCGATCATTCACGATGTCTCTGAAGTCGTGAAGAGAACAAAAGAGCTCAATGCAGAGCTTGATGAGAATGCGGAACCTGGCTTTATGACTTTTGTAAGAAAAGTTTATCAAGAGGATAAAGATGAGAATGAGTGGACTTATATTCGAAAAGATGGCTACCGATTTCCTGTTATTCTCTCAGTCACACCCATAAAAAACAAACGTAACAATATTATTGGTTTTCTCGGAATTGCGACAGATATATCCCAGACAAAAGAAAGGGAAAGAGAGCTTGAACTTGCTAATCAGAAAGCTCTTGAATCAGGACAAGTCAAAACTCGTTTTCTCGCAAATATGAGTCATGAAATTCGTACTCCATTAAATGGAATTATTGGAATGGGAGAGATTCTTGTTGGGACAAAGCTTGATCATGAGCAAGAATCCTTTGTTAAATATATTCTATCCTCAAGCGAGCAGCTTCAAATTCTTTTGAATGATATTCTTGACTTCTCTAAGATAGAGCTTGGAAGTATTAGTTTGAATAAGAAAATATCTCGAATTGATACTTTCAATACAGATATCAAAAGTATTCTGGCTGCATTCACTAAAGATAAAAGAATTAGAGCAAACTTTATTGAAAAAGAGCTCCCTATATCGGTGAAGATAGATGAGCATCGATTAAGACAAGTTCTTTCTAATCTTATCGTGAATGCATGTAAATTCACTCAAGAAGGAAAGATTGAAGTTATTTCCTCTTATGATGATGGTTGTTTGATTTATGAAATTAATGATACAGGGGTTGGTATTGACGCTCAGTATTTGGAAAAGATCTTTCAACCTTTCACACAACTGGAAAATAACGACAATAGAAGATTTGGTGGAATTGGACTTGGACTTTCAATTGTAAAAGAGCTTCTTGATCTTATGGATGCAGAGATTTCAGTGGAGAGTGAAATTGATGTGGGAACAAGGTTTAAAGTAAAAGTTCATTGTGAAAGCTTTGATTTTTTTGAGGAGGAGCAGTTTAAAACAAGTATTGCTTCAAGTCTTTCTAATGTAAAAATTCTAATCGTTGAAGATAATCATATTAATCAAAAAGTTATTGCAAAAGTTTTAGAAAAAGCGGGTGCTAGTTACGATGTTGTCCAAAATGGTCGCGATGCGGTAATTGCCGTTAAAGAGCGTAACTATGACTTAGTGTTGATGGACTTTCAGATGCCTGAGCTTGATGGACCAAATGCGACTAAAGAGATTAGAAAGTTTAATACCGATATTGCTATCATTGCCCTGACGGCCAACGCATTTGAAGAAGACAAGAAGGCATGCTTGCTTTCGGGAATGAATGACTTTGTTGCTAAGCCAGTACGGCCTTCCGCTCTCATTAACACTATCAAACGAAATATCTAAAAATGGATAAATGGTGGCATTAAACTTGCTCTTATATTGGTAAATATCCAATAAAAGGGCTTAATTTGATGAAAAAACTGTTTAAAATTATGACACTTGTATCAATTCTGACTTTTCAGTCTCAGGCTTTCTCTAGAGAATTGAAGAGAGAAGTGGTTTTTGAGCAACTTAAAAATGACCTTTGGACGATGGGTTTAAATTTTGATTATGCCGATGGAACAAGGTTTGTTATCCCTGCAGATACAGATGATTCTGGCCATGAGCCTCTCCCTGAAGAGATTTCAAAGGTTTTAGAGATTTAGTACTAAAGTTTGACTAATCGTAAAAACCCTCGCTATAGTATTAAAGCCATACTAATTAGGAGATGGAATGAAGCGAATTTCAAGCATTGGTGGCCTTTTAAAGAAAATTTATCGATTATATAGTAATCAGCTACTTTCTATTCTTCAAGAGAAGGGTTTTACAGATCTGAGACCAAGCTTTCTTGAGATCCTGTTATTTGTTTGTGAAAATAATGGGCCAAGTATCAAGGAAATTGGGAGTGCTTGTGGGCTTAAGAAGCAAACAATGACAAGTCATCTCAATGAGCTACAGAAGCGTGGTTATATCACGAGACAATCAAGTGAATTTGATAAGAGAGAACAAAAAGTTTTTCTGACAGATTTTGGTGAGAAATTCAAATTTACTCTAATGGAAGGCCTAGAAAAAGTAGAAGCAGACTACTCAAAATTTCTAGGTGATCTTGAGATGGATAGAATTAATTCAACACTTGAAAATATGCATTCTAAACTTTTGCCTCGTGAGGATAATTCTCTTCGCTCTAAAGTTCAGTTAAACTTATCCCTAGATTTCTAGATTTTTGATAGGTTTCAAAAAAAAACGACATGCTAAATAGCATGTCGATATTTAACTTCTAATTTAAATTAAGATATTAAGCCGCAGCCATCTTTGAGCCTGACTGACTTGCTGGCCAAAATTGATAGCCACCTGAAATATTGTTCACATTGAAATAACCTTTCTTAACAAGTAATTCACATGCTCGAATGGAACGAAGTCCTGTTTCAGAAATTACCATGATTGGTGTCGTTTTATTCTGAATTTCAGCGTAGCGGTGATCGAGTTCTTCGAAAGGAATATGTACAGCACCTTCAAGCTTGAGTGGTTGAAGATATTCAGCACGAGATACATCGAGAATAATATAATCCATATCTGCATTCTCATAGATTTCATGAGCACGCTCTGGTGTCAGATCATTATATGGAAGACCCATTAGAATCATATTATCATCGATGAATTGACCGTTTTTAACTCTAATAAGATGATTTCTTTGAAGTGCTAGTGAGTAATCTAGCTTCTCATCAATTTTAGTAATATTTCTTTCAATATTAGTCAGTCTATTATTGATAAATTCAAGCATTTGATAAAATTTTAAGTCCATTCTTGGCCTCCGAGTAATTCTTCCAACGTGCTTGTCGGAAGAATTGAGGTGGAAGTGAGCTTGAGGACAGGTGATTAGAAAATTGGGTAAAAATTTCCGTACTGGATATTCCCAGTAACAACAGTTGTTAAGAAGCATGAAGTAAAGAGAATAGCACCTTCGTAAATTCCATACCCTAGTTCAACTTCATTGTTAATGTTGTGATCTCTATCATCTGACTTCGCTGGTAGGTCATCCTGAATCCTAAAGATAAAGATGAGACCTTTTCTAAATATTGGAACAATAATTAGTGAAAGAAGTAGTTTTAAAATTACTTGAATTGAGTACCACTTAATGTCAGTAATTTCATGGTTTAGTGCCGATGAGATGATTAGACATTGTCCCCAAAGAAATCCTGTATATGAAAGTGCGATCGCTAAATTCTTTTGAACAAGTAAACGATTGAAAGAGAGCTTAGAGATAATGGCGTAGGCCTTAGTCGAAAAGCCGACGAGTACCATGGCGAAAAGCCAGAGGAAAAATGTCATGATAATCGACGAGTGAGATACCTTAACGACTGCATTTAAAATGAATGCGAGTCCAATTGAATGCGAAAAGCAAATAATTGCATAAGCGTAATTCTTTCTTCTTAGAACCTCGTCAGAATACTCAAAATTGTAGAGAACAATTGATTCAATAATATAGATACTTCCAAGATATAGAATAATAACAATTGTAGACTCAATTAACATTTTAAATAGTGCAAGGTAGATTCCATCAGAGAGGTTAAGGTAGAAATTTGAGTAAATAATCCCAATACCAATAATCCTAGAGAAAAGATGAATTGTGTCTGATGAGTTTTTCGAAGGGAAAAACTTCTTTGTAATTTGGTGTCTAATCGAAGGATAGAGTAGAGCGTGTGCATATTTATAAATGTAGATGATGGCACACACTAGGAAAGTAAAAACAATCCTTAAAATTAGTTTATCATATAATTCATTCATTTACTTTTTGCTCCCACTTAGGAATTTTAAAATAACTTTTAGCGGTGTCGATAAAAGTTTCGCGCATATTATCTGCTTCAAGGAATCCTTGGCTTTCAAGATCTGTGATACTTCCGTCAGTTCCAAATTCACTCTCGGGTCCATAGTAAGGCTTTGAGTCACTTTGAAAAATCTTCATACGCTGATAGAAATCTAGTGTTGGTCTAAAGTCTCCCCATCCAAATAATGTAGGGAAGTTCTTATAAGTACGGTGAAACTTCCATACCTTCGCACCATAGTTGGTAATATCCCAAGTACCATAAGCTGGATCACCAATAAAAAGTGAACCTGGAGGCATTGGGACTGATGATGTTCTAAAGTCACGTTCGCTTCGACGAAATAGAGACATTCCTTTGTTGCGTAAATTTTGTTCCCAAAATTCTTTGCTTGTTCGAATAACGACCTCTTCAGGTGATTTAAAAGCGTGAATGATTACATAACGGTGATAATAAGTTTTAATTAAAAAACCTGCAGAAAAATATTCTTTTAAAACGACAGAAATCGGCGCTCCTCTAAAAAGTGAAGAGAAATATTTTTCATTAGCTAGGTAATGAGTTTTTTTCTCTGATGGAGAAAAACTTTTAGATATACCTAGATAGATAAGAATAAGTAAAACGTATAGGGATATTTTATTCATACAATAGGATTATTATACGTGTTTTGAGAGTAATAGGCTAAAAAAAAAGGAGCACTAGGCTCCCTCAATAATTTTTCTAATGTCTGCAATGTTTTGCTCAGAAAGTTCGCTGTAGTCGCAGTGGAGGCGATTAATAGCATGAGAACCTGCAAACTTTTGAAAGAGGTCAGTCGCTTCGTTAATATCTAAATACTTTAGCGAATTACTCATCTTTTGAGTTCTAACTACTTTCATTGTGTATTCAGATTTAGAAGAACCTTTATCTGCAGTATAGTATTTTGAAAGTCTTCCTTTTGAAGAACATCTAATATACTCGACGTTAATATTTTCAAGGTATTTTTGAACCTCTTCAAGTGTTCCAAGTTGACCAGCATTAAATGATTCAAAAATCTTTTCTGGTGTTTGGTTTTTAACAACGGCCTGAGCATACTTATTGTTGGAGTGACGAAGTACCTTCATTAAGTGGTAGTCGTCATGTTCAATATACTTTTCGATATCAGCTGGAATTCGATACTCGTCTGGAGCGTCTTTAAAATATCTAATTAACAATTGTTCAAGGCATACAGCACGATAGTGGAAGTAAACCATAACGAACATGTGATAACGGCTTAGGAGGAAATCATCAAAAGTAATGACTGCTCTTTCTGAAATTCCTAGAGTAGCAACTCCATCTGTGATTGCAGGTTCAAGATTATCAAGTAACCAGTCAAGATCATAGCTTCCATAACTAACACCACAGAAGTAGCTATCTCTTAAAAGATAGTCCATTCTATCGCAATCAAGTTCACTCGAAACAAGTTGGTGAAGAAGAGGAAAGTAGTTCACCTTATCAAGTGTGAAGTATTCTGGAGTTTGTGTGTGGCCAGTGATGAGGTCTGCAATATAGCGTCTTTCAACACCAAAAGATTTCTCAACTTCTTTAAAGCTTTCAGCAAAAGAACTATCGGCAATCGCCTTGATTGTATAGTCTTCGTGGCTTGCTTGTCTGTCTCTTGATTTATCTTTTGCAGATAGAAACATCTCTGGAATTTTAAGTTCACTTAATTGAGGCATTACTGATTCAGTTGAGTGACTTAGTGGTGCGTGACCGATATCATGAAGAAGACAAGCAAGCTTGAATGTTTGCTTAACCCTTAAATGATCTTTCGTAATTATCTTTCCTCTGAATAATTTATCAAAGGCCATATTTCCAATATTCATAACACCTATCGAGTGAATGAATCTTGTATGTGTCGCACCAGGAAAAACATATTCTGAGAATCCAAGTTGTTTAATATTTCTTAGACGTTGAAAAAACTCAGCTTTTAAGATTGGTTCTTCTTCTTTTAAAATGTGAATTGAGCCATGGACCGGATCTCTTACTTCCATTATTCTTCCTAGTTTTTTTCTAAATTATTTTGGTTTTGTTCAAGCCAACGAGCAATATCCGCTGATTCAAACATTGGTTTGTTATCAATGTAGAGACATGGAACAGTTCTTCTTCCAGTGTCATTCACAAGTCGATCAAGATTATCTTCATCCTTAAGGATGTTTTTATAATCAACTTTAATATTTAAGTTATCAATTACTCTCAACACAAGCTGACAGTAAGGACAAGCGTCGTAATAAAATAGTTCAAGCTTATGCTTCATTGGTTTCCCTAAAAAAAGAAAGCGGCCGAAGGCCGCCATCATCGTATTTAATCTTTAGACTTAGTAATCGTCATCGTCATCGCCAGCTAAACCTTTAGCATAAAGTTCATCTTCATCAAGAAGATCATCTTCTTCTTCCTCATCTTCAGGTTTATCGAAACCATCGTTATATCCCCATCCATAATCAGAATCATCATCTTCTTCTGAGTCTTCATCATTTGGATTATATTCTTCCTCTAAAGATGGACCTGGATCTCTGTATTCAGAAGATGCCTCAGTTCCTTCTAGTTCGTCATCGATTTCTTCAGTTATGATTTCAGCAGCAATTTCTTGCTTAATTTCTTGTTCATAAGACTGAAGACTCGCTTGAAGAGCTGGATCAAGCTTTACCTTGTTCTTTTTCTTGTATTCAGCAATTGCTTGTTCTCTGCTTAATTTTTTTTCTTCAGCAGTTTCTTTTTTTGCCGGAGCAGCTTTCTTCGCTGTTTCTTTTTTTACTGGAGCAGCTTTTTTAGCTGTTGCTTTTTTCGCAGGGGCAGCTTTCTTAGCTGTTGCTTTTTTGGCTGGAGCAGCTTTTTTAGCTGTAGCTTTCTTCGCTGGAGTAGCTTTTTTAGCCGTTGCTTTTTTTACAGTAGCTTTCTTCGCAACTTTCTTAGCTGCTTTCTTTGCTGGAGCTTTTTTAGCTGTAGCTTTCTTCGCAACTTTCTTAGTTACTTTCTTTGCTGGAGCTTTTTTAGCTGTAGCTTTCTTTGCAACTTTCTTAGTTACTTTTTTTGCTGCTTTTTTTACAGTAGCTTTCTTTGCAACTTTCTTAGCTGCTTTCTTTGCTGGAGCTTTTTTAGCTGTAGCTTTCTTTGCAACTTTCTTAGTTACTTTTTTTGCTGCTTTCTTTGCTGGAGCTTTTTTAGCTACTTTCTTCGTTGTTTTAGTAGTGGCTTTTTTAGCCGCTTTTTTCTTCGCCATGGTGATTGTCCTTGTTAAGAAAATAATTATGATAATACTTCGTCAGTATATATAAAATATTTAAATATTTTCAAGCGTTTTTAATCAGAATTTTAAATCAGGGCCAAATTCGTTCAATTGGTTCCCTTCGAGCATATTCTTAATTCCTAGATTAGAATAATCATCTGGTGGTGAGCCTGAAAATGGGCTTGCCGGCGTTGTTGGGTGCTCGTGATAAATCTTATCTGAACCACTACCATTGTAGCCACTATTTTGATCAACTAGAGTGCTCATTGCGACAAACTTCGTTGAGTAGTGATTACGTCTCATATTTAGTGGGACGTAATTTGGGTTTAGTGGGTTTTGAAAAGTTCCGTCAGGCGAGGCCCCCTGGTTCTCCCCAGGTACATAAGCTGTTGAAATTTGTGAGTTTGTGAGGTCGCCTTTCTTTGTAAATTTGAAGATGTGAAAGTCTTTAGTCGTAGCATTGCTACTGATTTCAAAAAGGTATTCACCAATCGCTTCAGAGAGTGGAAGGATATTACAAGTTGTTGGCCCTGCAGCACTATTTCCGCGGAAAAAGAAGTCAAACTTCGCTGCAATACTGATATTGTCGCATTCTGCTGGATTCGCTACAGGAATTGGCTTCATTCCTCCTGCTTCATAGATTGAATTTGCGGCGTCAGCATAACCTGAGCCTGCTGTTGTTGGAGCACTTCTAATGGCGTCAGCAGCGATCTTGAGAGCGTCTGTGTAAGCGGTAACTGAGGCATCAAGGCTGTCGACATAGTCTCTCATAATGGACGAAACAGTTTCCTTACTATTATACAGAAGTTTTGGCCCAAAAAGAGGGGCGTAGAGAGCATAGAAGTCACCATCGATCTTCTTAAGAGTAGGCTTTGATTCTGTTTCTCCATTCTCTTCAAAAGTAGGGACTAGGTAGTTTGCAATATCATATGGAGTTGGCGCATGGACGTTGTTAAGCGAGTCTTCAATTTCTTGTGCAGACATTGTTGCAGAAGACTCTGTTCCGACAAGATTTTGTTTAAATGCTCTATATTGTTCTTTATCATAGAGCCCAGCCGATTCGGTTGTAGGGACTGTTGGGCTACTGTAGAAGGCGGTTGTCGGTATTTGCGTTCCTGTATTTACGGCCGGAAGAGTGTAGACAAGATTTGGTACAGCAAATTTAAGTTTAGCCCCTGAACCGTCAGGTGTTCCGCCAATTACTTCGTTTGCCTTATCTGCTTCGTTGACACCAATATAAAATTCAGACGACTCTGGAATTGGACGACCTTTTACATCTGCACTAATTCCACCTGGGTTAAATCCAAAGAGGTAGTTCGAACTGATCCCAATTCCACTTGGAGATGGTCTGCGAGGCTGTAGCTGCTTCCACTGCGAAGGCTCAGTTCCTTTTCCTTTGAATAGTGCCGGACCAATTCTTCCCCCATAAGGCTTTGCAGCCGCATAGGCCTTAAGATTGATTCCACCGTCACGGATAAAAGGGTTCAGCAGACCAATAAATTTCGCCTCGCCTTTAATTGCGTAGTATGTGAGAACTTGTGGGTTCTTCATGAAGCCAATAATATAGCCAGGAACCGGCATCGCCGTTTTAGAAGAAAAGCATGAGGCCTCTGTCGTTACGTCTCCAGCATCTGGAATACCATACTCATCTAGACTTCCAGAAAGAGAAGCAAACGTCGTGAAGAAAGTTGCATAATTAGCAAGCATTGGAATAAGGTCGACGTAATATTTATTCGTTGGTCCTTCACCATCTGGATATTCAAAACCCGTGTCTTTTGGGATTAAGAATTCTGAAAGAGAACCGGCCATTGGCGTGTAGGCATTAGGGCGAAGCTCAGTAATTCTTAAACTACCCGCGAAGCCGTCTTGATTTTTATACTTACCACCACCAAGACTTTTGAATGCTGCTTGAAAGGCTTTGGCTGGCCTTTCATTAATTGGAAATCCAAAAGACTCATCATCACTGACGAGACGATTTAGGCTATTGGCACATCCATCTTGGCAGATTTCGTCTACAGGGGGACGATTAGTAATCATTTCAAGATTTCTCATGCGCAGAGCAAGCTCTGTTGCTTTTATCCAAGCTCCAATTTTATTTCCCGCTACAATTGGAACGTCAGACATCGCTTGAGTTCCGGTTGAGAAAGCGTAACTCATGGCTGCTGCGAAGTTATAGTTTGAACGATCCGAACAGTTCTTTGCTTTGGTTTGTGCGAAAGTATCAACGGCTGCTTCAAAGTATTCACTGACGTTTGCCAGAGCAGCAACTTTAAACCTTGGAAGGCCTGGAACTTGATAAACGGCACAGATATTGTGAGTTGAACCAAAGTGAATACAAGTTGAAGGAAGATTGAAACGGTCCCCCGTTGAAGTTCCAGTTTCATCGAATCTTCTGAGGCGAAAGTCAACTCCCGAACCAGTCCAGTCTCCTGCGTTTGCAAGGTGAGTTTTTGGATTTGAGATCTGGCCCATAACATAATATTTAAACATCCACTCTTTGAAGACATTTCTCATTTCCCAATTAAGGTAGCCAATATTTGAAAGTTGTCGCGCTTGTACGGCAGCACCTGACCAAGCAGCAGAGTCGATAGAGTTTTGAAGATTGATCTTGGCCTTAACAAAGAGACCAATGTTCACGATGAATGCGATCAGCGTAAAGATAACAATGAGGAGGACGGATAGAAAGATACTCAACTGTCCTTTGTCGTTATTAGCTAAGGAATTTTTTTCCCTTATTTCATTCATGTTTGATTGTTTTCCTCAGTGTTTTTATTGCACCACTATCGTAACTTAGGGCCATCTTGCCGTCAAACAAAGTGTCTTTTTAATGCTTTGCGCATTGGTCGGCTTGGCCTGGCTCTTGAAGTGTAATAACTGCCAGGGATGGGACTGGGTCAATGGATTTCGTAGCACGTTGGTTCACCGGTCAAAGCTGTCATGTATGACATATCTAAAAAAAGCATTTTGCTTTTCAAAAAAGTTCTCTACCCGGATCGTCGAGGGGCGATCTGGGTGCCTTTTGAAAATGGGAGAGTGCGTGAAGAACTAATTGCCCGCTAGGAGAGAATCGTCGAGACAAGCTATAATAGGGGATAAGGAGTGATTTGAACGTGAATAAAAATCATTATATCGATTCAAGAGGATACAAGTATAAGAATGCTCACTTAGAGTTTTTCTGCCCACTATGTGGAACTCAAAGAGCGGTAATTACAAATCCTCATCTTTCAGCAAAAAATTATTTACAGATTTTTCTCATTACAGTGGCAATCACTGCATGCACTTACTTTATCTGGGAATTGAAGGGAATCTTTTCATTCTTCTTGGTATGGGCGTGTTTTGAAGCCTCTTTGCGTGTGAATTTTAGAAAAGAGGTTCCGTGTCCTCATTGTGGCTTTGATGCTTCTTGGTATAAGAAAGATGTCAAAGTCGCACGTACTAAAGTTCATGAATTTTGGGTTCAAAGGGGAATTGACCCAAATGCAAAGCTTGAGAAAATACACACACAACAGGATATGCAGGGTGGCGAAGCATAATTTGCACGCCCTCTGTATATTTTTGAATTCATCTTATTTTCACCTCTCTTAATTCAAACACTTGACGCACTAGTATCCTTACTCATTCTTGCACAGGTAGAAATTGCTTCAAAAAGGGCTAATTTCATACTATGTTAGCTCTCAAACAAGCAAATAATAACAACCTTGCGGTTTTGAGAAGAATCTAAAGTTGTACTTCTCATACGCGAAGAACGGAGGAATTATGAGTGTTAACAAGGTTATTTTAGTTGGACGTTTAGGACAAGATCCAGAATTAAAGTACACTCCATCAAGTATGGCAGTTTGTAACTTCACACTTGCAACAAGTGAATCATGGAGTGACAAGAGTGGACAAAAACAAGAAAGAACAGAATGGCACAGAGTTGTAGTTTGGGGAAAACTAGCTGAGCTTTGTGGACAATATCTTGCAAAAGGTCGTCAAGCTTATATCGAAGGTTCTCTTCAAACAAGATCTTGGGACGATAAAGATGGTAACAAGAGATATACGACAGAAATTAATGCAAGAACTGTACAGTTCCTAGGTGGAGCAACTACAGGTGCAGGTCAAGCAACTTCTGCTGGTAACTACCAACAACAATCATCAAGCAACGATATGATGGATCAAAGTTATGACATCACTTCTGATGCATCTTTTACTGCTGATGATATTCCGTTTTAACGAGCACATGTTTAAAAGTGTTAAATAATAATTAACTTTTAAATATAGAGATCAACTATAGAGGGGCTTTCGCCCCTTTTCTTTTTGTTAAATCAATATAAATAAATTCCCTGGACTCTTATTCAACACATGCATATATTTTTTTGTTAAATAAAATGTAAAAAATAAGGAATAAGTGATGAGCTATATTGTAAAAATAATCGTTCTTGCTGAACCTTTAGGGGAGAGGCTACCCCTAGTTGTAGATTCTAAAACTGGCATTCCGAATACATTAGTAAACCAATATTTGATTCGTAGAAGAAGAGGAATAGTTTCTTTTGGTACGGTTAAAAAGGAAGCGCAAGATAGTTTGGATAAATTGGAAAGAGAAAGGCAACAAGTTGAGAAAGAGGCAAAGAAAGCGAAAGAAGCAGCAGAAGTAGCAAGAAGAGCCGCAGAGGAAGCAACCGAAAAGGCAGCTGAGGCACAAAGAAATGCCGATAAAAAGAAGAAAGAATATGATGACCAGAATAATGGTGGGACGTATCCAATCAATCCTAACTATGAAGATGGACAAAGTGGACCAATTTCACTAGAGGTTTTAGCATGTATTAAAGCTGATTGTAGATTGGTTAGACCAGGGAGAGATACTGAGCTAAATGGTTATAGAATTAATTTAAGCGGAAAAAGTTTGGCTGTTATAAAAGAAGAAATTTCTTGCGAGAAAGGAATCTGCACAGAAAGTAAGAATGATAACCCATTTGGATTATCTGGAAAAATACCAAGCGCAATGGGCGATGATATAACAAATCCAGGTAAGTCTGAACCCTAATTTTTACAAAAGATCTTCAAGCCAGACTTGAAGATCTGCTAGTCTCGTGTGCGCATGAAAGTATGTTTTTACTGGAACAAGGTGCGCCGAAAAGGAATTTATTCCAATCAGTTTATTACCAAAAAAAATACCTCCACCTGAGTCTCCCGGAGCAAGACTAGCTTTATTACTATTTGACATAGAGCCAAGAGTTAGTAAGTAGTAGGTATCTATCTTTTCTGATTTATACTCCTCTAAAAATACCTCGTCTATGTCCTCTATTTGAATTTGGTCAACAAAAGCACTTTTAATTTTTTGGGCGTCAACGAAGCGGCCATCCTTATTAAGTTCCTTACCTCCACCGGTAATGACAAGAGAGTTTGAAAAATTAGTGTCAGTAAGGTTCAGTACAGCAGTGTTAACATCTTTAATTTCTTCATAAAACTCTATTAGGGCGATGTCATAAGAACTTATTGAAGCTTCTTCGTTAGTCGATTTGCCTTCTTCAATTCTTTGAACTTCGTCCGTGTAAGTTTTGTGAATAAAAGTGTTTTTAACAGGGTATTCTTTACTGTTTCCTAGGTGATTTGTGATTATATTTTTGTATCCTGGGAAGTAGTTTAAGTAGACATTTGTACCTTCAGAATACAGACAGTGTGCAGCGGTTAATATCTTGTTTTTCCCTACTTTTACACCTGAACAATGACCATTATTTAATGTGACAGTTGTTGAGAGTGGATGGTTTTCCTTTGAGTCTCCACCCACAATATATGAAGAGGTCATTTTATATTCATTATCACTTATGGGACTTTTTTGCCCACAGGATGAGACAATAACAGCGAGTATAAATAGTAAAAGTAAGTTCTTCATTTAGCAAATTTAACATAGCTACGATTTTAAATTAGGCTTCGTGAAAAAACTATTGATGTGTATAAAGTTTGTACGATATGCTGTGACTGCTCAGTAAGGTGTTAGAAAAATGATGATTAATCGACCCATCGAGCGAATCCGATCTTTCTTATGAGCCCTGTCTTGAAGATAATATTATAAAGATTAATTTGCTTTTTTTGTTACTATTATGAATTCAGTCGTTAGTTTAAATAAGTCATCTATTGCCATGAAATTTTTTTCACGAGAAATAACGGTAGGTCAAAGAACAAAATAAATTATCTAACACTATAGAGTGTCTATAAAACAGGGGCTAAATCAATTTATTAAGCATTAATATTATGTTTTCGAACACTCAACAGTAGCATATATATGTTAATCCTTTATTAATCTTTTTAAGAAGAATCCAAAAATAAGAAAAAAGCAAATCTTTAGTGCAATGTCAGTTGTAGATGTTGGGAGATAATGAAGATAGCTATAAGAGATCTCATTTGTGTCTAGATATTTAAACGAGTAGTACGAAGCAACAGTCATAACAACATCTGCAAGTAAAAAATAGAAGCAAAAATCTCTAAATGGTTTTTTAGCAACTGAAAGCTTATGAATATAATGAGTACTAAACATTCTGATTAGATTAAAAATCAGTTCTAATAAAACAAGGACGAAAAAAGGCTTACTGATTAGACTTAAAGTACTGTAAAATACTTTTGGTAATGTGAGTCCAAATGTAGCCACGATAAACACAATAGTTGTGTAGAGAGGGATGTCTTCCCGTTTAAAAGATTTTCTAAAGCTTACTAAACCCACTTTAATTTTTTTAAGCATGACAACTCACTTTATAGAGTATTTGTATTCAATTTCAAATATTTATTAAACTTGTAAACAGTAAACATATTTTTAGAATATCATAAAATGTTAAATAACTCCTGAAAATTTACCGAACGTGACGAGTTCTTTAACAAAAGCAGTTTGTCTTCAGGGGGAAGTTCATTGATTTCAATGGTTTATGTCCCTGTTTAACAAAAGATATGCAGAGAACCTTTCTAACGAATAGCTAAAATATAAAACTAAATTTTAGCTATTCGTTAAAACGGAATATCATCTTTCATGAAAGATGTGTTAATTTAACCAATGACCTTTTTATTCGATTTAGCATAGCAAAATAATTTTCTCTGATTCATTAATTAGTTCAAACCGAGATACGAAAATTCCTAATACGCAAATTTTTCGGCATTTATATATTCCTTGTAGAGGACATCAAATTTTTTTCTTTCTATTGTACAAGTAAATTTTGAATTGTTGAAAAAGGAAATAAATTGGGCAGTTTCTTTTTGTATTGAATCAATGTAATCGGAGAAACCAGCTTGAGCAGTTAATGTTAAGTATTTTTGAGGATAGAATTTCTCAAGCCTAAGGAGGTACAATTTTACAATTAATGCAGATTCTAAAAGTCTATTTACTGGATATTCCATAGAAATGTTGTCACAGTGCAAAACTTTATTTTTAAATTCATTTGCTACAAATAGATAATACTGTAAATGTGTCAAATATAAGTGACTAAAAATGATAGGATCCTTGCTTTTTATTTTTTGGAAATAGCCGATGAAGTTATCTTCAAAAAAAATTAACTCATTTATAGAAAAAAGATCTGGTAGAGTAGGTAAATCTTTGTCAAATTGAAATGTTATAATTTTATTTTTATCAAAGTCAAAATATGACTGAGTATTTAGTAGAGAAATATCTACCTTTGTTAACAAATATAAATTAATCATTGATTCATAATAGAGATTGCTTTTCATTGCCCGATCAAATTTAGGAGTGCTAGCGTTATCAAAATATTGACAATAGGCCCACTCTTTTCTTTTCTCTTGTGGAAATTTTTTAATCGTTTCTTTATAGATTGATGCATACTTACTTTCTGGGGTAAGGTCTTCTCGCCTTCTGAGACAATCTTTACTTTCTTGATCAGTAAGCAATGGGATTTTCGTTTTATATTTAAAGACGGTTTTCTCTTCATATTCTCTTTTCTGAGGGCTTGAACAAGATAAAAGTGAAAATAGAATGATAAAAATTTGAAGCATATACATGATAGATGATCTCTTAGATAAATTTTGTTTGCTTATATAGTATATGCTTATAAATTTCAACTTTTAGTTTTTTATATAGTATTTAAATTCCTGAAATTACATCCTTATACCGAGTGAAATTCTCTAGTATTGATTCTGCCTATTTCATACTTCCGCTTTTTTAGACTATAATTATTGTTGAGTGAGATTAACTTCAAGGAGGAAGTAAGATGAAAAAATTAGCAGTAGTTTTTGCACTTGTTTTTGGTGCAAGTGTATTCGCAGGAGATGGATCAAGTGGGTGTGGTCCAGGTTGGTATGTTTTCAAAAAGAACTCTTTAGTGTCATCTTCTTTAAGAGCAACGACAAACGGTTTTTTATTTCCAGCAGTAACACTGGGTATGACTTTTGGTACGTCAAACTGTACGAAACACTCAATCGTTAAAACGGAAGAGAAGAGCTTATACTTTGTAACTCAAAACTACATTGAACTTAAAACAGAAGTTGCAAAAGGTAATGGAGAGTTCCTACAAGCGTTTGGTCAAACAATCGGTTGCAAAAATAAAGATCTTCCATACTTCTCTAAAAAACTTCAAGACAAGTACCAAGATGTTTTCAAGGACAAAGCATCTAATGAAGAAGTGCTAATGGAAACTTATAAAGTTATTCTAACTGACCCAACTCTTGTTCAATCTTGTTCACTTTCTTAAAATATTTCTAATTACGATCATAATTCCTGCGTATATTTATGCGCAGGATAGTGGTCATAATTCTAAGACGTGGCAGCGTCTTTTGTTCTTTGAAAATGGAAAGTTTAAGGCTTACCATAGTGACTGGTTTTATCTTTCTAAAAAAGAAAGTCTAGAAAAAGAATGGCAGCTTTCACTAAAAGCAATAAGAAATGATCTCAAGGTTGGTCGAGAAGGAAAGAAATTTGCATGTGCTTTTCCGGCCCGTTACGAATTCATAAAAAAATATCATCCCGAGTTTAAAAATGTAGAATGTCGAGAGTTTAAAGATTGGGCAAAAGAGCTTGCTGTAAAAGATATTTATCTCGTCTATGCTTCTAGTTATGTTTCAAACCCAGCTTCAATGTTTGGGCATTCTTTTCTGAGGCTCTCAAGAGGTGGGCTTGGCAGAAGTAGTGCTTTAAATGATTATAGCGTTGGCTTCATGGCCCTCACAAATAATGATGACAACTCCTTTACTTACGCAGTTAAGGGAATCACTGGCGGTTATGTTGGTAACTATGAAGTGAAACCATTTTATATGAATGTCGGACTTTATCAAAATGCCGAAGATAGGGATCTGTGGCAGTACAAACTCGATTTATCTAAGGAGCAAGTCGAGTTTTTTGTAAAGGCTTTGTGGGAGCTATCCCAGAATACTGGTTTTAGTTATTACTTCTTTGACGAGAATTGCTCGAGCCAACTTTTAAAAACGCTACAAATAGTTAATGAAGATTTTAATTTCTTTGATGGACGAAGCTATCTCTTTGCTCATCCTATCGAAACAATTAAGTGGGCCAAGAATTCAATTCGAAAAGAAGAAGACCTTTTCTACCCAGCAATTAATAAGGTGTTAAGAAAGAGACTACGTGAAATGAGTGAAGATGAGCGAGGTCGTTACGTCTTACTGAAATCAGATGTTACAACTATTAACGAAGAAAACTCTGTAAAGGTTCTCGATGCACTCATCGATTTTTATAAGTTTGAAAGTTATAAAAGTAATTCAAATCTTGATACTGAAAAGCAAAAGAGAATGAATGAGATTTTAAAAAGAAGAGCGGCTTTAAGAGTCAGCTCAAATACTTTCTCATATGATATTAATAAGGAAGAGGACCCGATTCTTTTCCATGATCCAAATAGTCTATCTCTTGGGGTAGCGCAAATTGATAATCGAACTTACGGATTGCTAGAGTATAAATTAGGTTATCAGGGTCTAACTGATGGCCCTCGTGGGCATGATGGATTCTCATATATTGACTATCTTGGTATTAAGTCAAAATTTAATGATAAATCATTTAAGCTCACAGAGATAAACTTGGTAGAGATAAACTCTCTTGCTCCGTTTCTCCTTGAGGCCCAAACATATTCCTGGAATTTTAAGATGGACTTCATGCGCAGGGATTTCTTATTAGATGAGAATTATCTAAACCTTGGTGGAGCTTTGGGAGTCAGTGTATTTCGTGGTGACTCAATCTTCTTTTCATTTTTCGGTGCCGAAGGACTAATTGGAAAAGATACTTCAAGACTTGATCCTTTTGTAAAATTAGGACTACGCCTAAGAGTTAATAATCTTATTCTCTTATTGGAAAATAAAAATATCTATTATCAAGAGAATATCCTCCCTAGTCTTAGGTTTTCTAGCTCCTACGAATTTGAAAACAGCAATGTTTTAAAGT
Source organism: Bacteriovorax sp. Seq25_V (assembly GCF_000447795.1). NCBI lineage: Bacteria > Pseudomonadati > Bdellovibrionota > Bacteriovoracia > Bacteriovoracales > Bacteriovoracaceae > Bacteriovorax > Bacteriovorax sp. Seq25_V. The sequence continues at coordinate 34,881 of NZ_AUNI01000015.1, forward strand.
TAGAAATTGAAAATAAAAGAGGATTTAAAGATCAGTTAGAATACAAAGCTGCATTGCAAATACGATTCTAGACCTCATTATTCTATTTTTTCCTAGTATATATTCTGATATATTGACTCCGTACTATGGTACGGGGTGTAGAACATGAGAATGGATGAAATCTTAACAATTGGTAAATTAGCAGAAGCGGCAGAGGTTAATGTTGAAACAATTCGCTTCTATGAGAGAAAAGGAATTTTAAAGCAGCCGAAGAAGATTGGAAGCTTTAGGCAATATTCAAACGACTATGTTACGAGAATACGTTTTATAAAAAGATCTCAGGAACTTGGGTTTACGTTGAATGAAGCTAAAGAACTTTTGGATTTGAAAATAAAAAATCAAGCTAAGTGCAGTGATGTTCTATCTAAAACTCAGGAAAAAATATCTGTAATAAATCAAAAAATTACTGATCTTAAAAAAATGAAAAAATCATTGGAGAGTTTGGCCAATTGCTGTGTGGATGAGAATCAGCCCTTGAGTGATTGTCCGATACTTGATTGTTTTGTGACTAAAAAGGAAAAATAAATGAAGAAAAACGTTCTATTTCTATGTACTGGAAACTCTTGTCGCTCTCAAATGGCCGAAGGCTGGGGGAAGTATCTCAAAGGTGATGTTTTTAATTTTTACTCCGCAGGAACAAAAAAGCATGGCCTGAATCCAAATGCTGTCAAAGTAATGCAAGAGGTGGGAATTGATATAAGCGGCCACGAATCAAATACTACCGATGAATTAAATGACGTGAAGATGGATTTTGTCTTTACCGTATGTTCTGATGCTCATGAGAATTGTCCTTATTTTCCAGGTGGAAAGATTATTCATGTTGGTTTTGATGATCCCCCAAGATTGACTCAAGGGCTTAGTGAAGAAGAACAGATTTTGCCTGTCTACCGTCGTGTTCGTGATGAAATTAAAGAAATGATTACTAATATAGAAAAACTAATGGATGAAAAAAAATGAGTCATGAATCTCAGCTGTCGGTGTCTTAATTGAGGTTCCCGTCATGTTAAGTCTTGTGAAAATTTCTAATAAATGGAGATACTAGTGGATTATTTAGTTAAAGAGAATTTTAATTTAGTTCCAGAGGGAGTGAAGGTCTCACAGCATAAACCTAGAATCTTAATGTTGTATGGCTCTTTGAGAGACCGCTCCTATTCTCGCTTGCTCGCAGAAGAGGCAGGAAGAATTTTAGAGTTCATGGGTGCGGAGGTTAAATTTTTTAATCCAGAAGGCCTGCCGATGTATGATTATGATCGTTCGGTAGATCACCCAAAGGTGAAAGAACTCCGAGAGTTGAGTCTGTGGTCAGAAGGGCAAGTATGGTCATCTCCTGAACTTCACGGAAATATTTCAGGACTTCTTAAATCTCAAATTGACTGGATTCCACTTACTCTCGGAGCTGTTCGACCTACACAGGGACGAACTCTCGCCGTTATGCAAGTCTGTGGTGGATCACAAAGTTTTAATGCTGTTAATAATATGAGAATCCTGGGGAGATGGATGAGAATGATCACAATTCCTAATCAATCATCTGTGGCCAAGGCCTATCAAGAATTTAATGATGATGGAACTATGAAGGATTCAGGCTTTAGAGATCGTGTTGTTGATGTGATGGAGGAACTAATGCGTTTTACATTTCTTACTCGTGATAATGCAGAATTTTTAGTTGATCGTTATAGTGAAAGAAAAGAGAAAGCGATTAAAGCGGACTTAAACAAAATGTAATTCAAAAAAAGGCCTCTATTGAGGCCTTTGTTATTTACTGAGCTTGTGCTGGAGTTTCTGTTGCTGGCGCTGCAGGAGCTGCCGTTGGTGCAGGAGCTGCGGCATCAGAATTTAGTGGAGCAGCGATTGGCGCCTCACTATCAAGAAGAGACTTAGACTCTTTACCTGATTGCATTTTTGCTAGGATTAAACAGTTACCAATAAAGATAATAGTTAAAACAACAGTAATTTTTGAAAGAATATTTCCTTGTTGTGAACCAGAGAATACAGCATCAGATGCTCCACCCATTAGACCTGCTTCAGCACCTTTTCCAAATTGAAGAAGAACTAGAACAATTAATAATACAGAAATAACTGCGTGGAAAACCATTAAACTTGTAACCATATATAATCCTTTAAAAGTTAGACAAATAAAATAAATATCAATAGTTATAACAAAATCAGTACTCGATTACAATAACCTCGAGTGTTGCGATGAGCCGAAATTATTATTCATTGAAATATATGTAAAAACAGTAGATTAGCTCATTTCTTTGAATGGATGGCCACACTCAATTCATAAAGTCTTTATGTTTACCTATTAGAATCAATATTAAGGGAGGTATTTATGGAATACCACACAAAGAAAAGATTCAACGTGCGACCAAATGAGTTATTTGAGGACTTTTCCAATTTCGCGAAAATGCAGTCCTGGATGATCAAGGATGACTCGATGAGAACTAATATTAATGCTGATTTTAGCCCAGGTGGAAAATATCACTTTGAAATGGTTTCTGATATTGGAGACATCTCACACTATTATGGAGAGTACACATCGATTTATCCAAATCGCCACATTGATATGGTTTGGAATGATGGAGAGGTTAAAGACACGCTGGTAACTTTGGATTTTGTTGAAAATGAGCGACACGGGACTACGCTCTTGTTGACCCATGCAAATTTGCCGACGGCGATTTCAGTGAAACATCATAAAGAGTTTTGGAGAAATTGTTTGGAGCACTTGGATGCTTACGTAAAGAAAGTGAATGCGGCTTAATCTTACAAATAATGACTCTTACTAGACGAGGAGGGTACTTCATTAGAACATTAAAGGATGAAAAAAATAATTCCAATGATGTTTTGTATGAGTGCCCTTGCGGGGAATGTAAATCAAGTAAATTCTTTCTCTAGAAGTCTTGAGAAGTTGCTTTTAATGGATGCGAGTCATCTCAAGGAAATTGCTCCAAAGATAAGTATAAAGAAGCCAACGGCTTTTCAGCGTTGGCAGATGGAAAGAACTGGCGCGGAGGCTACTTACAATGATTTTACAAATACTATAGTTTTAAAAGATAGTTACTTTGTTGGTGATCGTATTGTTGGTATTGATGATATGAAAGCTAATGAAAAGTATCGCTTCTTTGTTTTTGCTTCAACTGCTTTTCACGAACTATCTCACGCTGATTTTGATGTTTCGGTTGAAAATGGAAGTGGAAGTATTAAGTATCTTCTCGAGCGAAAAATAATGCCGTGGTTTAAGTCGAAATTTCCTTCATTCAATTCTAAAATTGCAACCCACGAGCTCTTTGGTTATACGGCCGGAGATACAATCTTTAATTTAAATCAAAAGATTCAAGATATTATGATAAATCACGGACTCAAGTACCCTGCAATGGAGTGCTTCCCGGCCAAGGCTTTAGAAAAAATTGGAGCAAGACTTGGTTTTGAAAATGGGATTGAATTTAAGCCGGTATTCCAAAATCAAGATTTCTCTGACATATTTGTGCCAGATGCTGTTTTTGTAAAAGGAAAAGATATCAATCTTAAGACAGCAAACTTTCCAAAAGAGTATCGAAAAGAACTTTATGACTATTTTGTTTCAACATATGATCTCCCAGTCGATACGGAGGAGTTGATTCATAAAATGAATAATTCACATTTTAAAACCACTTTAGAAGAGTGTTACAAAGATTATGGCAAAGGTAGTTCGTCACAAGGACGCGAATAGTTTTTTAAAAATGAGTCAGTCTTTTCTTGAGCAAAATGAGTCCATTAATAATTTGGTTCTAGGTCTCTCTATATCTTTATCTAAAAGTGAATATGAAGATAACGGTGGTGAATTATTTTATTCAATTATCCACCAAGATGAAGTTGTTGGCTGCGCGATCCGCACAGGTGAAGAACGACCTTTTTCCGTTACTCAAATAAAAAAAGAATTTCTTCCTGTCCTGATAAAGAAGCTACGTAGTGATGAAATAAAACTTCAAGGTGTTGTTGGCTTTAAACAGACAGTAAAAGATTTTGTAAGTTTCTATGGTCATAAAGTAAAGATGAATCTTGATCAGGGACTTTATGAATTATCGCAAGTTACTTTCCCAAAAAATGTAAAGGGAAGTGTAAGAGAGGCGACAATGGAAGATCTTGAAGTATGCACGGAACTTCTTCGAGGATTTCTACTAGATTGTTTTGATGATGAAGCCGCTCCCCATGCAGAAAAAATGATGACTCGAAACCTCAAATACGGAAAAGTCTTTCTATGGATAAGTGAAGAAAATATTCCTGTCGCTATGGCCGCGCGAATTCGCGAAGGAATTCGAGGCGCGGGAATTTCTCTTGTCTACACTCCTCCAGAAGCAAGAGGGAGAGGATTTGCCAGTGCTGTTGTTGCGAGTCTTTCTCAAGCCCTACTAAATGACGGATTTGATATTTGCTACTTGCATACCGATCTTTCAAATCCTATCTCGAATTCAATTTATCAAAAAATTGGATATCAAAAGGTTTGTGAGTTCATTCACTACGATTTCTTAGTTTAAGTTGGCACACAAGATGCATTGTAAAATGCATGTACAAAAAAATACCACTTCTATTCCTCTTGCTTATCAGCTTGATGACGAGAGCAAATCTCCATATATGTAGTTTTGCTTTCAATTCTACAGATGAGAGAGATGCCTTATTTCAGGAGCTTAAACCTCTTGGGGCGACACTGACGGAATTTGTTCCAATAGAATCAAAGGACCCACGCTGGTTTGAGCAAGCATGTAGAAGTGTCAAAAAATGTGACATTACAGTATTTTCTGGACACTTCGGGGGAGTATTTTTTGGAGAGGGAAGCTCAATTACCTTATCGATGGCGGAGCTACTACAGGCCAAGAAAGACGGTTATTGTTCAAGTGTTTTGACTGAATCTAAAACAGTGATGCTTATGGGCTGCAACACAATGGCATCAAAGAAAAAAGATCACAGAAACATTCATGAATATCTAAATGTTTTAATTAATGATGGATTTCCTCTTGATCTCGCAGAAAGAGTTGCTGCAACGAGATATCTTAATTATGGAGAAAGTAACGAGGAGATCATGAATTCTATATTCTCTAAGGCTGACATAGTGTTGGGGTTTGAAAGCACTGGACCACTTGGCAGATATGCTGGTCCACAGGTTAGAACAGCAATTCGAAAATCTAGTAAAGATAAAAAAATGTCACATGGATTTGATGTCAAAGAATTTAAAAAAGCATTTAAAGGAACAAGCTTAAGGGTCTCAACTCCTAAGCTAAGTAACTCTGTTGACTGGAAGGAAAATGCACTTACTTTTGATGCTTCTAAAGCAGAGGTTGCTTGGAGAAATATTCTAAGTCAGGAAAATAGAAAAAAATATATCGACTTTATCGTTAGAAATCAAAAAAATATGTACTTGAAGCATTTGATTCGATACGACCTCGAGCTACAGGATAGTCTAAAAGGTATAGTCAAAGAAAAATTAAAAATATCAAAAGGTCTTTCTTCAATACAGCTTGAAATGATCAATTTTCTTCGTACTCATCGACTAGTTACTAAGTATGAATATGATGATTTTTTTGAGGATATTGTAAGCTCTGTCATGCGAGATGAAATTGATTACGTAAGAGCCGCTCAAATTTGTAAAATTTATAAATCCCATTCATCTGAAATGAAGGATCTAGAGGAAAGAGGAATCATAGCTGATGTCACAGGTCTATACTCGAACTATATAAATTCTTGTAAAGATCTAAAAAGCCAAAAACTAAAACCAGTCATGAGTACTCTTAGTTCATGTTTGGCCACTAAAAGTAAAAGTGATTGGAGTTGTTTAACATCCAATCAAGCTCAGTTAGATGTTAATTCCTGTCTGATCGCGGCAAGTCGAAATACAGATGTTGAAAATGCTGATGATATGCTTTGGTACTGTTACTCAAAAATGAGAGTCCGAGCTCAATTAAATAGAGCTCAGTGTTTACAACTTACAGATAATTTTAAAATTCTTGGAAATAAATTGAAAATGAATTGGAATTGCTTAAATAGAATTAAATATTAGGAGAAGTTATGAAAAAATCAATTTTAATCGCCATGTTGATCTGTACTAATAGCTATGCAGAAGGACTCTTTGCTGATGGATTTCAACCTTCAAACTTAGGTGAGGCCATTCAACACGTAGGGAGCCGTATTAGAAGTGCTCATAGTGGCGGAGGAAAGGTTGACCTCTCAGCACTTGAGAAAATGACAGATGAACAAAGAGATAAGGCCTTCATGTACCATGAAGACAATCCAAAGCGTCGTGAAAATGATCCTCGCCGTGAAACCGTGAGGATGCTTGAAGAGTTTAAAGAAGATGTTATTGCAAAGTATGAAGAGTCTGATCGTCGTGAAGAAATTTTAAATGAAGTTTCAGATAGCGTTAAAACATATAATAGAAGAATTGAAGGCGGCTACTATCGTTATGCTTACGAGAGAATTGATAGTTGTTTAAATGAGTGTTACCACGAAACTGAATCACTTGGAATTACTTGTTATGAAAATGACCTTGATAGAAGAGTAGGTTGTAATGACATGGCCTCATGGAACCCTCAAAGACTTCTATGTAAGTATGAAAGTTCAAAAGAATATGACAAGTGTCGCGATGATGCAGGTTGGGCATATCAGGTTTGCCAGTCAAAGTGTTTCTAATCTAAGAAAATATACGAGCACATGATAATTTCATGTGCTTTTCCTTTTATCCTGTCGTCATCATTCCACACGCAATCGCAGTCACAGTTTCTCTTAATAACTGATAATCTTTATTTTTCAAGGCCCTTATTTGTAATAGGTTGATTGGATGAATCATACGAGAGCGAAGCTGAATACTCTCGCCAAGCCAAGGTCTAAAGAAGAGTAGGTCTCTTTGTCCAGAAACTTCAATGAAAAACTTTTTAGCAAGCATTAGTTCATTTTCGACGATCTGATAAACTTCATCGGCGTGCGATCTATCCATGAACTCATTAAGATAGGCCTTGAAAACCTCTATTTCAATCTTTGCTAAACTAAAACCAAGAGTGTTGATAAATGATCTTAGATAATCTGAGCTTTGATAAGAGTCTTTGATGACTTTCTTTGAGCTCACATCGATATCTCTCCAAGCTGTTCCAACCCCAAACCAATTTGGGAGTAAGCCTCTCGTTTGTGTCCAGCAAAGGATCCATGGAATCGCTCGAAGTTTTAATTCAGTTGAAGTTGTCTTCTGTCTCTTTGATGGTCTTGATCCAATTTTTAAGTGATCAAGGTAGAGATAGGGAGTCGCAGCCTTAATAGCGTGAACAAACTTATCATTATCAAAAAGGTTCTTATAAACTGCTGTTGATAGCTTTGCCATTTCATCCATCGTTGAAATAAACTTTGCATCCATTTTCTGATTTTTAATTTCATTAAGTTCAGTAGTTATTTTTGCGACCTGACTTTGAAGAATTAGGGAATCCCCAAAAGTACGAGCAACCATCTCACCTTGAATAGTAACTTTATATATATTTAGCGCACTTTTAGGCCACCAACGAATCTGTTCTTTTAGTGATCCTCCTCCACGAGCAATACTTCCCCCTGAACCGTGAAAGAAAACTGGCGTTAACTTCTTTGCCAGCAAATTTTCATCAATGGCATTAATTGCCTTCGCAATAAGCCATTTCCCAGAAAATACTCCACTTTCTTTTGAAGAGTCTGAATAGCCAAGCATAACTTCAAAGCGAGAGTGCCACTTGTTTTGATGATGTTTTAGTAGTGTCGGGTTTTTCTTAAAAACTTCATTTAGAATGTTGTGGGCATTCGAAAGAGCTTTCTGTGTTTCAAACAGGGGAACTACAGGAATATAAAGTTCCTTCAGCGCTTTCTTAACGAGGTCTAGCCCTGCTTGATAATCAGAGGCCTCTTCGCACATACTAAGAATAAAGCCACGCACATACCACTTACTTCTCTCGCCAATTGAAATCTCTTGTAGGTACTTGAGCATTTTATAGATTTCAAAATTTTTATCTTTGAGTGCCTCATGAACAAGAGAAGAGTCCTCACGAACTTCCAGAGGTAGGACAAGAGTCGGGTAGAGCCAAACAATACTTTTAATTTTTTCCAGATATGGTGATTGGTTTTTAATTTCTTTTTCAAAGAGTTTGCAATACTTAGAAAAACTATCTTTTAAAAGAGCTATCCTTCTTCCGTCAAGCTTCTTGATCTCTTTAACACTTGCAAAGAGCTTCACAAGTTTTTGTGATTCTTTTTCAAGCGCCTTGAGCGGAAGATCAGTCTGTTTTAAAAGCTTGAGATGTTTATTATAGTGAGAAGAAACATAGCGAAGTAGAATGTCCCTTGAAAGCTGTAGAGAGTCTCTCATCGTCTGGTGATTAACAAAAGGGTGACCATCTTTATCTCCACCAACCCAACTTCTAAAATGTACTGTAATTCCTCGTTGTTGCATTTTAACTTGCAGATCCAGAATTTTCTTATCTAAAACGATATTGTAAATATGTGAGGCCTCATCAAATACCGTCGGTTTCTTCGTCGACGCCATTGACGAGCGAAGAATAAGATTAAGATGAAATTTAAGTTCTGAAATAAACGTATCTTCAATCCCTTCTAAAAAGGCGATAAGTAGTGCTTCTGTCGAATTAAATAACTTCATCAGCTTTTCTGAGCGTGCTTCCGTTGGGTGAGCAGTAAAAACATAGATGATTGCATAGGGAGAGCTCTGTAGCTCTTTTTTACGTTTGTCGCTTGCTAGGCGATGGTGACGGTAAGCATTTTCAGCACGGTTTACTAGTTCGAGATAGACACCATAAGCATGGCAAAGATTAATCGCCTCAGCGTCACTTAGTTTATAAATCTTTTTTAAGCTTTCTTGGAGATGTACACTTTTTTCTTTTGATGTTGAGGCTAGATTATTCTTGAATTCGACTCGAAGCTTTTCAACGAGGGTGTAGATTTTGTTACCGTAGACATTTCTAATTTCTTCACCAAGTGAAGCACCGATTATTTTGACAAGATCTTTTAGTTCCTGAGGAAGGTTTTGCACATAAACTCCATAAATAGATTTAAGCTATTTTACGAAGTTTATTGCAATTTAGTTAGGGGGAAATTTATTTAAAACGATCTTTTTTCCAGACCATAAGCTGATCTTGAATTTGTTGATCAAGCATTCGATAAAGTGATTGAATGTCAGATCCAGTTCCATCGGCAGCAAAACTCTTAATTGAGCTTTGCACTTCGATTAAACCAGTAAATCCTTCATCTTCTTTAGAAAATTTAAGATTGATGAGTGAATCAATCGGACATAGTTGGAAAAGATCGTTGATGAGACGATTAATATGTCCCATTTCACTTGGTACTAGATCAAAGCCAATAGCTTCAACAGTAATGCCTTCGTTATTTTCCATATAATCCCATGAAACTCTCAGCTTTTAGAGATGCTCCACCAACAAGTCCACCGTCGATATCAGCACAAGAGAATAATTCTTTGGCATTATCTGGTTTAACACTTCCACCATAAAGGATAAGTGTTTCTTCTGCATTAAGTTCTGTTTCTTCTTTTAGGAATTTTCTTACGAACTCATGAGTTTCTTGTGCTTGCGCTGGAGTAGCTGTTACTCCAGTTCCAATTGCCCAAACTGGCTCATAAGCAACAATGACATCAGAAGATGAAACACCTTGAAGACCTTTTTTTAATTGTTCCCCAAGAACAGCTTCAATTTTTCCTGATTCTCTCTCTTCAAGAGTTTCACCAATACAGAAGATTACTTTGAGATTATTTACGAGGGCCTTTTTAACTTTTAAATTAAGTTCCTCGTGAGTTTCTTTAAAGATTGCTCTTCTTTCACTGTGACCTAGGATAACGAATTCGCAGCCTAGCTCTTTTAATGAAGTAGGAGATACTTCTCCCGTAAATGCTCCTGAGTTTTCATATGAACAATTTTGAGCACCAGTCTTGAAATTCTTTGGAGCTAATTCAATCAATTTTGAAAGGTGTAGTGCTTGAGGAGCAATCCACGCTTCATCAGTGAAGTTTGATGCTTTTACAGTAGTAAAGAAAGCTTCGATGTCACCAAGTGACTGATTCATTTTCCAATTTCCAACGACTAGTGTTTTTCTCATGTTTATTCCAATCCAAATCTAAGGGCTGCGATACCCGGAAGGTTACCTTTTTCGATATATTCTAAGCTTGCTCCACCACCAGTAGAAACATGTCCCATCTTGCTTGCAAGACCGGCCTTGTTTACTGCACTTACAGAATCACCGCCACCAACAAGTGTGAAGCAATCAGAAGGAGCGTCACTTAGAATCTTCGCGATTCCAAATGTTCCTTTACTATATGTTTCATTTTCAAATAGTCCCATCGGGCCATTCCATAAAACAGTCTTCGCCCCTGATAATTTTTCTTTGTAGATATCAAGAGTTTTTGGTCCGATATCAAGCCCCATAAGTCCTTCAGGAATATTTCTGTTCTCAACAACTTGAGGTTCTCCACCAAATTCTTTTGAACATAGGTGATCAACTGGAAGAACTATTTTATGCCCTGATTTCTCTCTAAGGATTTTCTTTGCTAGAGCAATATCTTCGTCATTGCAAAGTGAAGTACCGATATCGTACCCACTTGCTTTTAAGAATGGATACGCCATTGCACCACCAATAAGAAGGTGAGTTACGTTAGAGAGAAGTCTTTCGATGATTTTGATTTTATCGCTTACTTTTGCTCCACCAACGATTGCAACAAATGGAGTTTTTGGTGATTCAACGATTTTAGATAGGGCACTGATCTCTCTCTTAAGAAGAAGTCCACCGTATGCTCTATTTTTAAAGAATGCATTGATCTCATAAGTTGAAGCGTGCTTTCTGTGAGCTGCACCAAAGGCGTCGTTCACATAGATATCTCCATACTCAGCAAGTTTTTTTGCAAATTCTCTATCATTCTTTTCTTCTTCTTCGTGAAACCTTACGTTTTGAAGAAGAAGAATTTTAGTTTCACCAAGATTTAGTAGCGTTTTAATTGATCTATCAAGAGCTGACTCTGATAAAACAACGTCAGTATCTAATTTTTCTGCAAGATACTTTGCAACTGGCTCAAGTGAGTATTTCGCTACCGGTTTTCCATCAGGTCTACCAAGGTGAGACATAAGAACTAGTTTTGAAGCTCCATTGTTAAAGATGTACTTGATTGTCTCAAGAGCTTCATCAATTCTCGTCGTATCAGTGATGATCGACGGATCATTCTTATCAAGCGGAACGTTGAAGTCAAATCTTGCGATTACTTTTTTATCTGTTAGATCTGCCTGATCAATGAATTTAAGTGCCATTATTATTTCGCTCCCATAAGAATTGCGAGGTCGATTACTCTATTTGAGAATCCTGCTTCGTTGTCATACCATGCAACTACTTTTACATTTGTTCCACCGATTACGTTTGTAAGCTTAGCATCTACGCATGAAGATTCTCTCATTCCCATATAATCAACTGAGACAAGCTCTTCTTCTTCGTATGCAAGGATTCCCTTCAGGGCACCATTACTTGCTTCAAGCATTGCCTGATTAACTTCTTCAATCGTAGTTGGAGTTTTAACTGTTACATTAAGATCAACAAGAGAAACGTTTGGAGTTGGTACTCTTACTGCGAATCCATCAAGCTTTCCTTTTAGTTCAGGAATAACAAGACCAACAGCTTTCGCTGCACCAGTAGTTGTTGGGATCATTGATACCGCTGCTGCTCTCGCTCTTCTGTAATCTTTGTGAGAAGCATCTAGGATTCTCTGATCGCCTGTATATGAGTGAACCGTTGTCATGAAACCTGACTCAATTCCAAACTTGTCATTAAGAATTTTTGCTACAGGAGCAAGACAGTTAGTTGTACATGAAGCATTTGAAACAATATTATGCTCTTCTGGATTGTAGAGGTCAGAGTTGATTCCCATGACGATTGTTTCATCAACATCTTTACCTGGGCAACAAAGGATAACTTTTTTAACCGTTCCTCTAAGGTGCTTTGAAAGAGATTTTTTATCTTTGAAGATACCTGTCGAATCAATTACTAAATCAACTTCATCTTTTGACCATGGAATCTCTGCAGGGTCACGATACTTGTGGAAAGTAATTTTGTGTCCATCAATATCAAGAGTATCTCCATCGTCGATACTAACTTTCTTATCAAATCTTCCAAAAACTGAATCATATTTAAGTAGGTGAACATAACCTTCTGGCTCTCCTGGAGAGTTAACTGCTACTACTTCTAATTCACTGATGTTACGACTAAAAATTTCTCTTAGAACTGTTCTACCAATTCTTCCAAGTCCGTTGATTCCGACTCTGATTTTCTGAGACATACTTGACTCCATTAGGTGATTATTAAACTGAAATTAGCCATAATATGCCATAATTGAGCTAGTTTGCCTACCCAAAGGGTTGTCTTTTACCACCTGCAAAAAAATAAATTTCAATCGTATAATTAAGAGATGGAAACGGCTTCAACTGTTAAACATTATAAGACTAAAGATGACTACCTGCAAAAGAGGGTGGCTAGGCCATCAGCGACTTCAGGAGCGGAGCTTGCAAAAGATGCGAAAGCACCAGTCGAGGCAGAGAAGGTCGACATTTCTAAGAAGGCCAAAGATCTCAAAAACTCAATAAAAGAAGATGGAAAAGAAATAGGAAGAGCATCGAAGCATCTTCTAAAAGATGCGGGAGTTTCACTGGCCAAGGCGATTGTGAGCCCTCTTCCAATTCCTAGTATTAGCTTGGGCGGAGGAGCTGAAACTCCTGTTGCGGCCAAGGCCGAAAAGGCGGCACCTGTTAAAGAGAAGTCCGATGTACCAATTAATAAACCTGGTATTTTTCTCATCTCAGGTCTCGAACTTGGAACCTTCTCAAGTGATGATCAGGGGCTTCCAGAGCTTGCTTCAGCGATTACTGGCGCGGAACATTTTTCTTGGAAGGACGAAGATAAGGTGATGGAAGAGATTCTTCGAAGAACAAAGGATCAGCCAATAATACTTATTGGACATTCTCTTGGTGGGGATGCTGCAGTTAATATCGCAAATAACCTCAATACGCTGAAGGGAGGTTTTAGGAAGGTGAACCTTCTTGTGACTCTTGATAGTGTTGGCTTTGGAAATGATATTATTCCCCAGAACGTAGGGAAGAATTTGAATTTTATCAGTGATGATGACTACTTCTTTAATGACGGTCCGAATATTGCGCGTGATTCAAAACGAACGACTGTGGATAATATTTTAAGGAGTGAGGGGCATCGAGCGATTGATGAGGCTTCTGATGTTCATTTTGAAATCATGGAAAATATCGACTCGGTAATGAGTGAGTTCAAAAAGAATAAGAAATTTCAAAGACTTAGTGAACTATATGAGTCTTTTAAGAAGACTGAAAAAAATAGTGAAGCTATTGAGCCGAAGGTCTAGGCATGCTATAGATTGCTCTTTCTAATCATTTAGATAGAGAGCAATTTGAAAAAAATATCAATTCTACTATTTCTTTTACTTTCGATTAATTCTTGTGGGCCACAAGAGTCGAACACTCATGTAGAAATTAACACATCTTCTATTGTTGGTGGAGAACTCGTTGAAAAAGATGAGTTTAAGGCCGTGGTTGCTCTTGTTCGAAATGGTGATTTTCACTGCTCAGGTGTTTTAATTGCTGAAGACGTCGTTCTTACAGCGGCTCATTGTCTTGGTGGTTTTGCTGCTGAATCAATAAGAGTTTACGTCGGAGATGGAGAGAAGCGTCCAGCTCTTCGCGCATTTTTACGTGGTCAACATGAAGTTGAAAGAGTTATCTTTCACCCAAGCCTTAAGTGGAATGAGCGTCGTGGATTCGTCAACTTTGGTGATTATAATGCCAATGATGTGGGACTCGTTTTTTTAAAAGAACCTATTACAGATGTTGAGCCTCTGAAAATTCTAGAAAATCTAAGTGTTGTAAAAAACTATTTGAAGAAAGGTCAGACTACGACAGTTGTTGGATATGGATATGATGGTGAAGATAAGCCTGTTTTCACAAATGTCACACCTGAATATGGCCTAAAGAGAAAAGTCGATATCATGATTAAAAACTTTAATAATCATGAAGTCGATATTAGAGATGATGGTAAAGACTCGTGTTATATTGATAGTGGTGGACCAGCCCTTGTTAACGTAGATGGCGAATACCAAGTTCTAGCTCTTGTTAGTGGGTCAAATGGTCTCTGTGGAGAAAATGAATTCCCAGTTTATTACTCTTTAGTTTTTGATTCTATCTGTTGGATTGCAAAAGAAACAGATATGAAGTTTACAGATCTATTTAGAAATTGTGATCGCTATCAACTAATACAAAATAAGTGCGAAGAATTACCGCCAAAGCCTGCTGCTCAATGTGCATCTAATTTATCAGAACTTATTTTTGAAACCCAAATACTTGATTTGCATTCTCTTTAGTTATTCTTAAAATTTCTTCTACCGGAACGTCTTTAATCTCAGCAATAGCTTTCGCGATAAAAGGAAGATAAAAGGGAGCATTCTCTTTTCCACGATATGGAATAGGTGTGAGAAATGGCGCATCTGTTTCAATTAAAATACGTTCAAGAGGAGTAATTCTTAATACGTCTCTAACATTCTCAGCATTTTTAAAAGTAATTATGCCGTTGAAGCCAAGGTGAAAGCCTTGGTCGAGACAAAATTGTGCTAATTCAATAGATGAAGTGAAACTATGAATAACTCCTTTTCTCTTGAGTTTGGCTGAGAATTTTAACAGAGTATTCTTGGTATCTTCATCGGCATCACGTGTGTGAATAACAACAGGAAGATCCTTATCGGAGGCTAATTGCAAGAAAGATTCAAATGCCTCAATTTGAATCTCTTTCGGTGACTTATTGTAGTGATAATCAAGACCAATTTCACCTACGGCAACTATCTTCGGCTCATTCAGATTTGATTCTACTTTTTGCAGAACTTCCTTTGAGAAAAATTTAGCATCATGTGGGTGGATTCCTTGCGTTCCATAAACACAGTCGTGCTCTCTTGTTAGCTCAATAACAGTATCAAGATTATCTGGAGAAACAGCGATCGTAATTATTTTTTCGACGTGATATTCATTGGACTTGCTAACAATTTCTTCTGTTGATAAATCTTTTAAATAGTCGAGATGACAGTGGGTCTCAATGAGACCCACTGGAAATTTAGGAATATCTTTCGATTTCTTATCACTCATATATTATTTTTTTGCTCTTTTTAAGATCTCATCCATAATCGCGTAGTAATCGCTTAATGGTCTTACACCTTCAATCTTAACACCATTTAGAAGAGTAGTAGGTGTTGATCTTACAGAGAATGTATCTGCTTGATTAATCATTTTCACAACACTTTCTTTTGTCTCTGGTTTTGTCATACACTCAGTTACACCCAATTTGTTGGCATAATTATTAATCCACGTTGTCGATAGCTTTTCTTGATCTGCAAAGATGTCATCGTGAATTGGACCAAATTTTGCTGGATCTGCACAAGAAGCCATGTAAGCCGCCTGACATGCATAAGTGTGAAGAGGTCTCTCCATATTTGGATTACAATTGTGATCTAGTGGGTAGAAGAAATATTGAATATTAATTTTGCCCTTGTATTTTTCAGCGATTTTTTCAACAACTGTTGTTAGAGCTTTACACGCAGGACACTGAAAGTCCGAGAAAATTGAAAATTGAATTGGAGCATCTTCAAATTTTTCTGTCGCACTAGCTAATCTGAATGGAGATGGTGTTCCAGGGGTTCCAAGATTAGGAAGACCATAGAACATCTTAACAAGACTTTGACTCATTTGAATCTTCTTTGATTCCCAGCTTTGCACAGATGAGTAAGTAATTCCTGCCACCGCAAGAGTTACGATTGCGTAAATGCTGATGAACTTAAAATTTAACCCTCGAATCTCACCAACTTTGATCAACATAAAAAGAGCGCCAAATGAGGCCAGGTAATAAAGAGTACAAAATGGACAAAGGTGACCAAGTCCAATTAGTGAATAAAGGAAAAGTACCACACATCCAAAAGCATTAACTCCTAGAACTGTTAAAAGAGCACTTTCAACTTCATCATTATTATATAGGAATGTAAGCATTACAAAGGCACCCATAAGTGCACCAAAGATTGAGATAGGAATCCCTGCAATATTTCCAAATGGAGATAGTGTTGTAGCATCACAGTTAAAAAATGAGTTGATGTTACAAATTGATCCCGCTTCAAACCCTGTTGGATACTTTGCGCTAAAGTAGTGTGAAGTTAAGTAGATTGAAAAAATCGTCATGAGAGCACCCAGGACGAAGAAAAGCATCTTCTGGTTTAATGTCGCTTTTTCGAAAAAAGTTTTTTTCATAATTTTATCCTTTCCTTAGAATATTCCAGTTTCTTAAATCAGTTTTATTTCTTCGATAACTATTATACCTGTGATCTGAAAAAGTGCACGCATTACTGTATTGGACCACTGCATTTGGATACTTGTCCAAGATTTGTTCTGTCGCTTCTTTTTCCAAGGAGAAGTGGTACCTTCCATCTTTGGTAATGAACTTATCTTTTTCAAAGTAATTTAAAAAATCGTCAGAAACTTGATAGGCGTCCACCCCAATATGTGGACCGATAAAGAATTGAGTAGGTAGTATCTTTCGTATGAGATCATTCTTTATAATTTTATTTTCAAGTCCGCGCCAACCTGCATGGATAAGGGCATGTCCTTTTTTGCCAATTATTGCAATCGGTAGGCAGTCTGCAGTCTTTATCGCCAATGTACACTGACCACATGTGCAGACAACTCCATCTGCATCAAGTAGCTCTTCATGGCAGTCAAAAATAATATTACCATGAACTTGATTTACGGCCTTGAAGCTTATTTGTGGTCTGTCTGAGTAAACCTCGAAGATATACGAATCAATTTCTTTTTGAATGATCTTCATCTCTTTGCTCTCTTGCTAGTTTTAGCACGTCTTTAAAAATTTGAGGCGGCTCAACTTCAAAGAATAATTTTTCACCTGTAATTGGATGAACAAGGCCTAGTATTTTTGCATGCAGGAATGGATATTCATACTCACAGATAATATTGCTGATTTCTGGAGAGACTCTTTGTATATGCTGTTTTGGATTTCCGTAAATAGGATCACACAGAATTGCTCTATTAAGTAGGGAAGAGAGATGAACTCTAATTTGATGAGTTCGTCCTGTTTCAAGTTTTAGTTCGACATGAGAAAGATTGTTGAAGTAATCGAGAACTTTATAATGAGTAATTGCTTCTTTTCCTCCACGAACATTTGCTGCCATCTTTAATCTATTCGTAGGATGTCTACCAATTGTAGATTCGAGTTTTCCTCCAATAGGGAGAGTATTTCCCATCACAATCGCCTCATAGTAGCGGTCGATATCGTGAGTTGAAAAAAGTTTTACAAGGCCTTCGTGACATTTCTGGGTTTTTGCAACGACCATGATCCCACTTGTTCCTTTGTCTAGGCGATGAACAATTCCTGGTCTTTTTTGATCTCCAACACCTTTTATATCTTTACAGTGATAGAGAATGGCATTTACGAGAGTTCCGTCATAATTACCTGGTGCTGGATGGGTAACCATTCCCGCGGGTTTATTCACAAAGACAAGATGTTCATCTTCGAAAATAATTTCAAGTGGAATGTTTTGTGGTTCAGCGTCAGCGGGTCTTGGCGGTGGTATCGTGACTGAGACCGTTGTCGCAACCTTTGGCATTTTCTTTAATTCTATTTTTGTGGTCGCTGTAATCTGTCCTTTTTCGAAAAGGTCTTTTAAAAAAGAGCGACTAGTATCGGTGATTTTTTCTGATAGGAATTGATCAAGTCTTTTGTAGTTTTTAATGTCATCTTCGGTGATTGATATTTCAATCACCGTATCTTTCTCATTAGAAGACATGACTTAAAGATTTTCCTTCAGTTTTTTTACGCGATTAAGAAATGAATTTGCTACAAGCTCTGGGTTAAGTTTTAAGCATTTTGCATATTGGTAAACAAAACCACGGATGTAAACAGTTGCTGGCATTTTTGCTACATCTTCTTCTTCAATATATTGAAGGTAGGTTTTAGAAATCTTTGTCATCTCTGCGAGACGAACTAGATCAACGTTCTTGTACTCTCTAACTCGCTTAAGAAATTCTCCGGTGAACTCTTCACATTGTTCAATTTCTTTTTCGAATTCAGCATCTTCTTTGTAATCAAGTCCATAGCGTTTCTTTGCAACGATCTTATTAATTTCACCAGAACTTTTATTTTGCTTGAATTCTTCAACTTGATCAGCACTCACTCCCAAAGAGTGACTCGATGAATCGGCATTGATGCCTCTCACATTGTTGTACTGCTTTCTTTTTTCTGGGTCAGATAGAATATTATAAGCTTCTTCAATTAGTTCGAGAATCTTAGTAGCCTCATCCTGAGAGAGAAGAGAGTAAAGTGCTAAACTGTCACCAGAGTAGGCATTCTTCGCTCTAGTGTATGCTTGGTAAATTTCTTCACCATTTGCATTCACGCTTACTTCGAGTACTTCATAGTAATTTTTAATTTGTTCATTCATTCTATTATTTCCCTAGACGTTTTTCTTCGATAGATTAAGCACTCGATGAATTATGCTTTCAAAGTTCTTAACGAGTGAAGAACCTGGAAACTCTAAAATCAGCGGTCTTTTCTTCTTCACACTTTGCCAAACTGTCGCGTCGTACTCAAGGAAGCCAACGTAATCAAGGTTTAGTCCAAAGTATTTCTTCGAGATGATCTTCATTGAGAAACCGATATCAATATCAGCTTGAGTTCTACACTGATTAATAATCAGTTTTGGAGAGTATGCCTCGATTTCATTCTTAAGGCGTTGTCCCATTACTGGATCAATCTTCATTGCCTTCTCGATAATTTCAGATGGTGTATTTTTCTCAGACATCTTACTATTTAGAACTTTATCTACAATTGGAGAAATCTCAAGGAAGTCTTCCATTAGAGCAAGTTTTCTGTGAAATACAGACTTGATAAAACGATATGTATTCTCAATTGAAGTTGGTTCTGGAAGTGTAACAAGAATCCCCTGATCTGCAGATAGGAAGAAGTCTAGTGTGTTACTTGTCGTTCCTGCACCTAAGTCGAGAAGAATATAGTCGGCGTCAAGCTCTCTTAAATGTGAGATAAGTTTACTCTTATGTACTTGTCTTAGGTTTGCAATCCCAAGTTCATCCTGAGCACCACTAATTAGTTTAAGATTTGGAAGTAGTGTAGGAGTTAGAAGTTCATCAAGCTTTGTATGAGATTTTGCAAAGTAGTCTGAAAGCGTCTTTTCTGGAATTGGTACACCAAGACATGTGTGAAGGTTCGCCCCTCCAAGATCCATGTCAATGATAACAACTTTCATTCCAAGTAGAGAAAGGCAAATTGCCAAGTTGGAAGTTACTAAACTCTTTCCAACCCCACCTTTTCCACCACCGATGGCCCAAATTTTCTGTGATCCATTTTGAGTGCCAAGTAGGTCACTGGCCTCTTTTATATATGAACTTGTATTATCCGTCACAAGCATTACTCCTTAATGATATAAGTCATCCATATTATAGACTTATTTGAAAGGCCTCGAAAACCTTTTTCCTTGGTTTTTTGCCAAGCGCAATGACGAATCACGCTAAAAAGAAGAAAAGATTATAGTTTTACTACAGTAATGGAAGAAGATATGGAAATTAAAGAAGTTTTGTTGAAAAGAAGTGATTTGCATCTGCTAAGAAAGGCATGGCACATCGTGACAGGTTTGACTGGTCTAGCAATTTATTTTTCTTTAGACGTCCCAGCGAAGAGCGTTGGCCAGATTCTTCTGATTTTTGGGCTTGCTAGTATTGCTTTTGAACTGCTTCGTTTGAAAGTTGAATCAGTTAATAAACTGGTTGTGACATATATGGGACTTTTTATGAGGGAGAGTGAGAAGAACTCAATCAGTGGTCTTCCATTTTATGCCCTTGGGGTTGGTCTTTCTCTTACATTTTTTGAAGAGCCAATAGCTATTATCTCTACTTTATTTCTAGTTTTTTCCGATCCAATTTCATCTGCATTTGGAATTAAGTTTGGAACTCAAAAAATCTATGGAAATAAATCTCTTGAAGGAAGCGTTGCAGGTTTCATTACATGTTTTATCGTTGTAATGGTTTATGGATTACTTTTCTTTCCTGTAAATATTAATTTATTCGCATTTGCTTTAATTGCTTCAACTGCAGGTTGTTTTGCTGAACTTCTTTCAACGAAAATTGACGACAACCTAATGATTCCTGTAGTTTCAGGAGTTGCGATGACTATTACAAATTGGATAATTCCTATCGTCTAATTTGCAACTCGATCGTTATCGAAGTTATTCATTGAATTGAAGTCGCGGATAGCATCTGTGACTAATTGATTTTCATGAAATGGATTTTCTTTTTCAAAAATTAAGCTGAGAAGATTTAATACTTCATTCTTGTCTTTCATTTCGAGTAGTAGCTGCTTGGTTGCAATATCTTTAATAAGAAAGGTGCAGACATAATCGATAATAGTATCTGGACCGTTGAGCGAAAGAATAAACTGCTCTTTTTCTCCTGGGTCCTTGATTGCTTCTTCTAGCCAGTTGTAGAGTAGGGACTTAAAGTACTTGAACTTTATTTGGTCAAATAGCAGTGTCTGAGCATCGTTCACGAATTCAATTTCTGCAGAATAGACTTGATAGGGAATGTTGCACTTAGATTCGATAAGACGTGCCTTACCAATTCCTCTCAGTAAAACCTTGAGGCTTCCATCTTCAAGTCTATCGAGAACGATAGGCATACCAATAGAGCAAATTTGAGATGGGATAGGGCGACCGTCACTTGATTCTTCTTCTCTACTCAATGAGACAGCAATAGGAGTTTGCTCCTTAAGAGATTTTTCTATCATTAACTCAAAGTCCTTATCTACAAAGTAGAGAGGTAGAGACGTCGAGGGATAAAACACGACGTTAGATAGGGTAATAACCGGTATATCAGCGATCTGTTTCATAGACCTATCTTAAATGACTTTGCTCAGTTTATTTCGAGAAGTTGTTATTTTAGGTGTTTAGCATATGGGCTTGTACTTTGGTCTGTAAGTTTCTAAAATAAGAATTACTAGAAAGACGATATTTAGGAGAAGTATTTGAAATTATATCCACTACGACCATATCTGACTCATAAGATTTGGGGCGGAACTAGATTAATAGACCTCAAGAAGCCCGAATTATTAGGCAATATTACATCAGCGGAGCCTCTAGGAGAGACTTGGGAAGTGTCTCGACACAAAGATGGGATCAGCGAAACCCTTGATGGAAACAAGCTAAATGAAATCTTTTCATCTGAGGAGTTACCATACCTCGTGAAGTTTATTGATACCTCTGACAACTTATCTATTCAAGTTCATCCTGGTGATGAGTATGCAAAGAAGCATGAAGGTGATAGTGGAAAGAGTGAGTGCTGGTTGATTCTTGATGCTCCAGAGGGAGAGGGGATCTATCTTGGTCTTAAAGATGGTGTTGATAAAAAACAGCTAGAAGAAGAAATTAGAAAGTCTGGTCAGGTTAATGAATTATTAAATTTTTATCCTGTTAAGGCCGGTGATTTTTTCTTTGTACGTTCTGGCTCAATTCACGCAATTGGAAAAGATGTATTGATGTGTGAAATTCAACAGAGCTCTGGGGTGACTTATCGAGTATGGGACTGGAATCGTCTTGATAATGGCAAACCAAGAGAACTTCATATTGATAAGGCTCTTGATGTTATTAATTTTGAAGCAGAAAAAAATACTCTGCAGGCTTTTGATCATATGAGTGGAAACTTTTCAAAGTCATCTGTCGTTCTTACTGAGCATCGCGACTTTAAAGTAGAGTTGGTTAATGGGGAAGCTTTAGAAGAGAGAGTTGTTAGTGCTAATGGTGAACGTGCCTTGTCAGTTATTGTATTGAGTGGGCAAATTACAGCTGATGACACGAAAATGAATAGCTATGAGAGTATGATAGTAAAAGAATGTAAAAATTTAAAAATTAAGAACGTGCAAAAATCATCTTATATCATTGTTTCTTAATTGAAGGGTAATGATGAAAAAGACTCTGATCTTATTATTTTCGTTTGGTCTCATCTCTTGTACGAAAGAGGCAGAGGTAAAGTTTAAAGATAGTAGTTACTATATAGATATGAGTTCTGCAAAACTTACTGAGACTAAAATTGATAAATGGAAAGTCGGACCCTTGAGAAAGCAGTTGGTATCAAAAGGCGTTACAAATTCAATTCAGTTTCCACAATTTGATAGAGAAAGCCTTGATCGTTTAATTACAGATTTTGGTGTGAACTCCTGGCTTGTGAGAGTAAGGCGTCGCGCTTACTCAGTAAATACAACTGTTGGTTATATGTATATTCCACTGGTTGTTCCAGGGACTCAGGCAGAAAATAAGTTTCGTCGTCACCAAATTAAGGGGGGAGTATTTTCTCTTTTTTACTCTGCTGCGGCTGTTTCTAAAAGATTTGAAAATTTTGAATGTCCTGCTTTTAATCATGACCGCTTAATTACCGAGGCTAACATTTCTAAATCAAGTGACAAGAATGAAGTTCTTTATAATGGAGTAACGGATAATGTTATTGTCCAGGCTCCTGTTACCGAATTTAATTATGCTGGAAATATTTTAAATGCGGGCGAGACCCTGGTGGGGGATTACGATGTGGATCTCGCCCTGTATAACCATAAATTTAAAGAAAGAAAAAGTAACTTCGTCACCCTAAATTCTTACGTCTCAGTTAAACGAGAATCAAGAATCACAATCAATGGATGCGAAGGGTTTAAAATACCACCGAAAGAGGAAGACGTTGATCGTGCTAAGCTCTTTCGTTGGTCAAGGTAATTATAGGTTTTGGCAATTTAAAGGAAATGTTACTTCATGACCTTTTCTCGATTTGATAGCGATGAAGTCATTGAGTTCACTGAATTTATTTTTGTCACCGATATGGATCGTATGTTTTTCACCAGATAAGTAAAAGATTTTTTCAACACCCTTCCCAAGGTCACGTGTTCTTTGTGCCATTGTTTGTGCCGGATATCTTCCATCAATAGTAAGATTATTATCTTTGATTTTAACGATAAAATTTTCTCTCGCTGTCTTGCACTCTACTTTCATTACAGGTGCTGCGAAAACAGAAAGATTTGTTAGAAGTAGTGTAAAAGTTAATAGTTTCATATTTCCCCCGATATATTTAAACTCACTAATATATAAGCAAGAGGGGTGCCATCTTTGATAATGGAAAATCAGGTGCTTATGCTGTGGAAATTGTTTAAAAAGTAGACAGTATAAAAATTGTGCACATTTTTTGATTGGCAGAGTTAGTTAACTCAATTATTCAACTAAAGAAAAAAAGTTTGCATGACGAAAAGACATAAACCTATGAAATATTTAAATAAACAATCATTGAAGCACAAAATTTTGATCTATACGATTGTGATCAGTTCAGTGATGTCTACTATATTCACTTTAAGTTCTCTCTTTCTTGATTACCGTCTTGGTGTAGGAAAAATGGATGAGAGAATTAAAAATATCGAGATCACAACACTTGGTTCTTTAAAAGGATCTCTGTGGGACTTAAATATTAATCTTATAAAGGTACAGCTCAATGACCTCTTTCAGCTCGAAGGAATTACCGAGATTCAACTTGTCGACGAGAATAATATTAATCTTGTTCATCTGAAAAAAGAAGAAAAAGAAAGAGAGCTCTTTGATTCGAGCTTCTTAAATAAGTATCCTCTTTACTTTGATGTCGATGGAGAGAAGGTTTATGGTGGAACCTTCTTTCTTCGTTTTACTCGTAATCACATTCTTGAAGAGATCGTACATCGTGCATTAATCGTATTTCTCACGCAAGCTGCGAAAACTTTTGTCGTGTCTTTTTTATTACTACTTTTATATGAAAAATTAATAACTCATGACCTCGTTTCTATTTCTCAATATTTTAAGAAGCTTGATATTGCCACGACTGAAACAGTCGAAGGATTTAAGAATAAGCGTGAAAACGAAGATGAGATATCTATTATCCAAAATCAGATCGAAAATATTTCACGAAAACTTGTTGATTTAAACATTGAAAACAAAAAATTACTTGATCAAGCTAATAAAGAGAAAAAGCTTCAGGAAGCGAAAGCATTAAATGCGGCAAGACTAGCTTCCCTAGGAGAAATGGCCGCAGGTATCGCCCATGAGATTAATAATCCTCTGACTATTATCAAGTCTGGAATCTATGCGGTAGAAAAGAAAATTAAAAGAGAGCATGAGAACGATTTAAATTTTCAAGGTGATGTAAATTTTGAAAGAATTAATAATGGTGTTAATCGTATCTCAAAAATTATCAAAAATATGAAAAAAATATCTCGTGATGGAAGTCATGAAGAGATTGCGAGTCTTAAGTTAAAAGATGCCCTCATTGATTCATTTGATTACTTTCATGAAAAACTAAGAAGTTTGGATATTGAGTTTAAAGTTGCGGATATTCCTGAGCAGTATATAACTGTCAGCGAAGTTGAATTTGCACAAGTTTTGATGAATTTGTTAAACAATGCCCTCGATGCAATCAACGACAACGATGAGAAGTGGATTAGTATCGACTTTAAGTCACTGGACCAATTCTTAGAAATTAGAATTACAGATTCGGGAAAGGGGATTGATGAGGCGACTCTTGATAAAATCTTCGCCCCTTTTTTCACAACGAAAGAAATAGGGAAGGGAACTGGTCTCGGTTTAAGTATATCTAAGGAATCAATTGAGAAGATGGGTGGAAGTCTCTACTACGATAGCGAAAGCGCCAATACGACTTTTGTCTTAAGAGTAAGACTTAGTCCTCAATAAACTCAGAATATTTCCACAAAATTTCATCTGCGGTTAAGTCACTAAGTTTAAGGTCGTCTCTATTAATAGAGACTTCTGTTGGGGTGTCTTCATCAACGACTTTACCAAAACCAAATGGACAGTGGCGGCACCCTGATTTGCAGCAGAACCCTCTTTTGCGATGATATGCTTCTGTGAAGACAAGATTGCCATCTGGATCAGTATAGAAATCTTCTGGGGTTAGATTAGTTGACAATAGTAGTCCTCTAAAAAAATTTAGGCCCTTCATTCAAAGGGCCTTTCGTGTGTGTGTGAATGTTTTTATCCTAAAAACGAAGCAGGTTATATCCCCTAGGTATAGGAAACACAAGAAATAAAAGTTATTTTTATTGGATTTTGCAGTGTGGTAGATAACACAGTCTTGTAACTGCTTAGAAACTCTAATATCATAGATATTGTTTATTAGAAAAATTAATTCAAAATTAGTGAGGAAGGCTATGGAAAGACCTTGGTTAGCACATTATCAGGCAGGAGTGCCAGAAGAAATTAATGCGGACGCATACAATTCAATCCCTGAGATATTAGAGGAAAGTTTTGAAAAATTCTCAGCAAGTGACGCTTTTCACTGCATGGGAAAATCTCTTACTTATAGTGATATGGACTACCTCTCACGTAAGTTTGCTTCATATCTTCAAAATAATCTTGGATTAAAAAGAGGTGATAGGGTCGCAATCATGATGCCAAATATTCTTCAGTATCCAGTTGCGATGTTTGGGATTTTAAGAGCAGGTATGGTTTGTGTTAACGTTAACCCACTTTATACGGCAAGAGAACTTGAGCACCAGTTAAAAGACTCGGGTTCTAAAGCAATTATTATCTTTGAAAACTCAGCAAATGTTCTAGCTGAAGTTTTAAGTAAAACAGATGTCGAGCATGTACTCGTAACTCAAATTGGGGATATGTTAAAATTTCCAAAATCTTTACTTGTTAACTTTGTGATTAAGCATGTGAAGAAAATGGTTCCGAAGTGGACGATTAAGGGATCAATACCATTCTTAAAAGCTCTTGATGAAGGGGATGAATCAAAATTTACTAGAGCTGAGATTAAAAATGATGAGACTGCATTTCTTCAATATACTGGTGGAACAACTGGTGTGTCTAAGGGAGCTGATCTTACTCATAGAAATATTGTTGCAAATCTTAAGCAAGCTAAGGCTTGGATTTCTCCAATTACGAAAGAGGGGCAGGAGATTATTATTACTCCACTTCCGCTTTATCATATCTTCTCATTGACTGCGAATTGTTTTACTTTCTCTACACTTGGTGGAAAAAATATTCTCATCACAAACCCAAGAGATATTCCTGGATTTGTTAAAGAATTAAAGAAACACAAGTTCACAGCTTTCACAGGTGTTAACACGCTTTTTAATGGGTTATTGAATAATCCTGAATTTTCTACAATTGACTTTTCTTCACTGAAGTTAACTCTTGGTGGAGGAATGGCCGTGCAAAGAGCTGTTGCAGAAAAGTGGAAGAAAGTAACTGGAACTCCACTAATTGAAGCTTATGGTCTTACTGAAACTTCTCCAGCTGCTTGTATTAATCCAATGGATCTAAAAGATTACAATGGAAGTATTGGCCTGCCTGTTTCTTCAACAGAAGTATGTATTAAAGATGATGAAGAAAACACTCTTGGAGTTGGAGAGATTGGTGAAATCTGTATTAAAGGACCTCAGGTTATGAGAGGTTACTGGAACCGTCCTGAGGAGACTGTAAAGGTTATGACTAAGGATGGATTTTTTAAGTCTGGTGATATTGGGCTAATGAATGAGCAAGGTTTTTTCAAGATCGTTGATAGAAAGAAAGATATGATTCTTGTCTCTGGATTCAACGTTTATCCAAATGAAATTGAAGATGTTATTGTTCAACATCCAAAAGTTTTTGAATGTGCAGCTGTTGGTGTTCCTGATCCAAAGAGTGGTGAGATTGTGAAGATCTTCGTTGTTAAAAATGACGAGTCACTAACAGAAGAAGAACTGAAGGCATTCTGTAAGGAAAACCTAACAGGATATAAGGTTCCAAAGCTCTATGAGTTTAGAGCAGAGCTTCCGAAGTCAAATGTTGGTAAAATTCTAAGAAAAGACTTAAGAAATCAGTAAAAATTACAATAAAGGCCTCTTTTTGAGGCCTTTTTTTTTAGGTTTTTGTTAGATAAATACATTCTTCTAGACCAATTAGATAAATCTTTATATGTATGGCTCAATTTTAATATAGGGGGGCTTTCATGAAATTATTTATCGCTGGGTTAGTAGCTGGACTACTTTCTTTATCTATTCTTGCTTCGGGTCTCGACCTTGATGTTGCAAGACAACAAGTTTCTAAAACTTATGCTGAAGCAAGAGCTCTTTCAGAGTTTGGATACTCAGATTACACGCTTTACATGGGATCTCTTGGAGCTTCTACAGAGGATTCAATTTACTCTGCAATTTTAAATGAATATACAGGCTATAATGCTCCACACAAGTACCTTGATGTAAGAGAAGTTTCTATTGCTGATGCGGCTAGTACAATTGAAACTAGTTTCGCGAATATTTCGAAGAAAAATGGAGCTAGAGAATTACTAAATTCTTTAAAAGCTGATTTAGTTGATCTGATCAAGAAGAATGATCTATCAATTTACAAAATTGAGCATGAAGGTGGATTTGCTGGCTGTAAAGAGACGGCTCTTGTAGATCATAGCGCTTACAAAATTCTTATTTTTGGGTCTTGTTGGTCAGAATAATTTTTTTAATTCTTCAATTGTTTGCTGGTTATACAGGTTTACTCGTAAGCTTGTATAAGCAGCGTTCTTTACGACATCATTCTCAAATTCTTTTTTAGTCGCACCAGAAATCGCGTCGACCATTTCAGTAGGGTGACCAACCTTTTTAAAAATTTCAGGGTTCAAAGCAAGGATCATATCGAGTTTTTGATAATCTTTATCCGTAAATCTTGCATGATATTTTTTTGTTAAGCCAGGAATAGACTTCAACTTAACTAGTACCTTATCTTGATTATAAAAGAGCGTAAAAATTACGGGAAGACATTCACTATTACAGCCTGTGGTTGTCGTTATTTCTCTGATATAGCCGATAGTTTTATTCTTAGAGTTTTTAGCAACAAGTAGTTCCGTATTGATTGGATTATCACTAATTGGATCAGGAATTTTTTTAGAATCTGTTTTAGCTAAATCAAGGAAAACCCCTTGGTAAAATTTTAGTTTCTCAGGGCCCGGATTGGCAAAAATAGATAAAGAAATTAGTGCAAAAATAATTGTTCTCATTAGCTAATAATAACCTTAACGTCTGTGACTAGGCCAATAGGTAAATCTTTTATGAGTGTCTAAGGATTTGACAGTGTCTAAAATTTTCACCTATTTAGTTGATGTGTCATCATGATATCAGTAGCTTAACTGTTTGATTTGATGAAGTGAGTTGGCCCAGCTCTTGCTTATATATCTGTACTTGGGGGAAGTATGAATATTAGCAAAATCTGCACAGCAATTTTTATTTTCATCTGTTCATTTCAGATGGCATTTGCTGCACCAATTAGAGATTTAAGTTCAATCAATACAATGGACGCGGAAGAGGTTATTGGGCGCCTTGTTGAATTTAAAAATGCAGTAAGAGGAAACCCAAGTTGTGTTGAAAGTGAAGAGGAAGAGTCTAGTGTAGATGAAGCCTTAACTACAGAAGCACCATCTTACTATAGTTATTTAGAAACATTTAAGCAAAACTCATGTACTGCAACTTCCAATACAGTAGAAGAGCAGTTTCAATCTACTCCAAAAAAGTGCAAGAGCGAACCAAGTTTTGTAGAAAGATTAGTTAAAGAAATTTCAGAAGTTAAGATTGAAGATAATGAAGAATTAGATATCGCAAAATTTAGATCAATGATTCAAGTAGTTGTTGAAAGAGCGAATAAATATAAGAGAATGGTTGAGGATTTCCTAATCTCAAGTGCTGATGAGCAAGAAAAACGTGATGTTGTACTTGCTTATATGGATAGTGTTGTTGTTGCAATGAGAGATGTTTTCGTTGTTTTAAGGCCACATTCTTCTCTTTCTGGTTATTTTGCAGCTAATTTCTTTGTGAAAATTCCTTCTGGTTTATTTGAAGAATATACTGATGACTTCGACTACTTAAAACTAGGTAAGAATCCTTCAACAGATCCATACTTTTTTAATGTTAATGATAATGGTGATTACCTTGAAGTTTCATTTGATCAACATGCTATGGCGAGAAGAGATATTCAAACTATCGTTCAATATCCAATGGCAAAGAACTATCTTTATGCATTAAGACTTATGACGATCCAAATGATGGCATCTCAAATTAAAACTTATGATGTTATCGCTGGAAACCATAATTCACCAATTCAAATGCCGAAATCATGTTCAGTTAATAAGGCAAATGGTGTTTGGCCAAGCGAGTTGAACCTTGAAGTACGTGAAGATATTAGTGAAGGTTACCTAGATTCTGTTTTAGAAAATCACGGATTAATTTACAATGGTAGTAATGACCTTGTAATGAATTACTATATTGAAGACTCGAAAATTAACCCATTAAAAGATGCGATGTATGGAACTGTAGAGTTTAATAACTATACAAATGCAAACAAGGCAGAAAAATCGAATACAAATTATACTCCATATTTGAAGCCAAGCTTTGATGATATCACTGTTTACTCAAAGTTTATGGAAATGAAAAAAGGTATCGCAACTTGGGAATACTCATATCAGTCACAAGCAACAAGAAAATCAAAGTCAGTTACTAAGCAGTATAAAGATGTTCTTCTTCTTAATGAAGTTATCTCTGAGGAGAGTCCATATAAGTTTATTGAAGTACAAGCTGGAGATAAAAAAGTACAATTAAGACCATTCACTCTTAATGCTTCACCTTACATCTCACATAAGATGCAAGAGTTAGGTGCTACAAATATCGTTGATATTATTCCTACAGATGTTAAAGCAGAATTAAAATCGCATAAAATGAAACTTAATATTCCATCTCTATACAGCCCAAGCGCATATAGAAACTGGGGACTAAATAAGATTCACTCTGTAGTGAAAAGTCTTGTGAATGAGAAAGATGCAAAGTCTCCATATGTTAGAAGCTTTATTAAAGCTTGTCAGATTTCGTATCACCCATTTTGTGGACAAAATAAGAATCAAGATCTTTATAAGCACCTGGATGATTATCTATCAAAGTTTAATGTTGATGGAAAAGTTCTTCCAATTTCAAAATTAAATGAACTGGGACTGGAAAAAGACTACAGACTACTACATTTTCTTTGGAATGAGTTAAGAGATGCTCACGGTCTGATCCCGGAAGCAAATATTAATGAGTACGATTATCTAGTAGACCAAATGAACGTACTTAATCCAATTGCAAGAGCAAGGTTAAGCTATCTTCTAGCAAGAAGAGACTTAGTAGCACTACTAAATGGGAAGAAGCCAACATATGCAAAAACAGCTCGTGGATCAAGAATGACGAGAGACTATACTTGTCACAGAAATAACGTTTCAGGGCAAATCGCACGTCTTGATAAAGCAGCAGCTACATTACTTTTAGATAAGAAGCTAAGACCAGACTTTTTCACTTCATACTTAAATTCTGATGACAGCAAAGAGCTTTGGGCAAAAACAATTGAAGATGTTGACAGCAATAGCTCTCAACTATTTACAGCAAAGTTAGATGAGAAAAAAGTTTATAACTACCTACAAGATATCTCGTTCAAGACAATCCTTGATGGATCAGATGTTAAAAATGCGATAAGCGATATCATGAATGGTGAAATTAAATCTGAAAATGAAGATGCAATCGATGAATCACTTGATTCTCAAGAAGTAGACAGAATTGCATTCTTTAGAGATTTAATGAAGGAAGCAAAGCATGAGGATAGAATTGCAATGTATCTTGATAGAGCAAGTGAATTTGGGATTCAAGATGATCTTTCTCTAAAAGAGCAAATCCTAGCAGTTGATATGACTCTAAAGAGACATCTTTATAGAGATGTAATGCAAAGAGCTGCAGTTGAAAGAAAAGAACAAACTTATAAAAAATTAGAAGATATCTGTAATACAGATGAGAATGATCACGAAGGTTTAAAAGAGCATTTTTATGCAACAATGAAAGTTCAAGATAACTTAAATCAAATGATTGGGTTAAATGGAGCACCAGCGGAAATTCTAGAGAAAATCAACTCAATGTCAGATGAAGAGTGGCAAAATACAGGACTAGCAATCGGTGGTTTCCTGGTTGGTATGGCCGGAGTTATGCTTGCTGGTTCATGTGCCGTTTTAACTGGTGGACTTTGTGGAATCGCGGTAGCTGGACTGGTAACTGCTGGGATGGGTGCTCAAACTTACGTGTTTAAGAGTGAAGTAGGGATGAAGCTTAGAGCTAACCAGAGTGTTAGTCACGTTGAGGAGATGTCTGATCTTGGTTACACAGGTTCACTTGCTTCTGATAATGTTTCTAGAAGTTGGGCATGGGCAGTTATTGAGGGTGTTAGTATTATTCCTCTTGTTGGTCTATTCGCTCGTGGTGTGAATATGGGCGCGAAGATGACAAAAGAAAGTATCAAGGCAATTGTGCTCAATGCTTCAAAAGACAATCTTTCAAATGTATTCAAGCATGCTGGGAAATCTGCAAGAACAATCGTTGATGAAGCAGATGTAAACTTAGCTCGTGTTGTTCTAGGATTTGATTCTTACTCAGATAAGGTAAGACACTTATTCAATGGTAAGACTTTAGAAGATGCATCACTTGCAATTAAAAATGCATCATTAACTGGTGAGCAAGTTGTAGCACTTCAAAATAAAATTTCTAAGATTCAGAGAATGCACTCTGCTGGAAGACTAAGTGCTGGAAAGATGAAGGAACTTACAAAGAGAATCCTTACAGAAGTTCAAGAGTTAGCAATTAAAAATAGTGATGGTCTTTATAAGTATACTAGTAATGTTGTAACTGACATGTCTTTCAAGTCAGTAGATAAGCAAATGGCTAAAACAGTAGCTAAGTATTTTGGCGGAAATCCATCTGAGATGAGAGGGTTTATGGGAAGCTACATGAAAAAGTTTCTTCCTAAAAAATCAGGAATTTCTAAAGTAGCAAAAGCCAAAGCTGGGTACGAAGCAGCGAAAGAAGGAAAGTTTTTAACAGGTACTAACTGGATCAGACAAGCTTGGTATGAAAATACTTATAACATGGCTAAGAATGAAACTTCTTTTTTAAGAATCTATGATGAATTATCAAAACTTCCAAAAGCTGAATTTGAAAGCTATCTTGTGAAGAATGCTGATGAATTGACGGATATTTTTGTTAAGGCTCCTCTAAGAAAAAGAGATCTTCCATACTTATTTATTCAAGGTGGACCACATATGGGGGGAATCCTAAATGGAAGAAGACTACCAGGAATTCAGGAAATTGGTGAAGCAGTAGTAGTAAGAAAAATCTTCAATGCAAGAGCAAGACTAATTTCAGAAAGTGCAAAGGCGTCAGCAAGAGAAGTTCTTGGAGAAAGTAAGGTTCTTGCAGCAGATACACTTTCTCAGATTTTTAAAGCGTTCCATTCAACAACAAGAGAGAATGCTGTAAAGTTAGGTGGGACTGAAGGTAAAAATTTACTTAAAGAGTTAGCGGGAGTTAGAAAAATCGTTCTTGATTCAATGTATGAAGGATTAAACAAATCGCCGAAGTATATGGATCTTTTAAAGAAAAATGGAGTAAATGTATTTATTGATGGAAAGCTCAATAAAAAGCTTCTTAATAATCTTCTTTATGAAAGTAATAACATAAAGTCAGAAGTTTATGCTGATCTTTTATGGGGACTTGTTGATACAAAGAATATTTTTAAGATGAAAGAATTTGAATTCATTGCATACAAAGTGATGAGAGAGACAGTTAAAGATACAAGCGTAATCGGAATTCAAAAATATTTAGCGATGGTTAAGGTTCTGTTAATGAAAGATAGCCTAGGTGTTGTTGAATTATTCTAAAAAGATCTCGCCACGAATAGATCGTGGCGAAAAAATCCTTAAAACCAATTCGTCACAAATTAGCACTTGGTGTTGTTTGTGACTCTAATTAAAATCTAGTGTTGAACAATTAAATCTCGTTTAATAAATAAGTTTCACCGAAACAATTCAAAGGAGATTTAAAAATGAAAACAATTGCTATGATTACTTTTGCACTAATTACATCTGCAGCTTCGGCTTTAACTTACAAAACAACAAATGTTCCAACAATGCTAATGGAAAATGGATTTGAGTTTGAAAGTGTTAAAGTTACAAATATTTGCCAACAGGCAGATGGTTCATTCAAAACAATCGATAAAGTAAAAAACAAATGTGTTAAATATTCGAGAAATTTTAGAAGTGCCCAAGATTATAGAAATGCTGATAATGGTTGTCTAAGAACTGGTGCTATTCACCTATTTGCAGCAGAGACTGTTAAGAAAGGTTACTGCGCAGAATGGGGAAGAGAAGATGGTGAGTATGGATGTATTAGAATTGCATATAATACAGTTACGAGACCACTTGATTATGTAATCCAAGAAGTGATTATTGATACAAGAGGTGGAGACGATCGTGAAACTAGAGTTATTAAGAAAGTTCTTTCTAGTGAAGATTATACAATTCCAGCTTGTAACTAGTCATTAGTTTTGTGTGTGATGAAGCATAGGGACCCTGTGCTTCATCTTTCTAAGTGTCTAAAAGTATGTCTTTCTTTTTAAAAAGTGTTTTCAGATTACAAAATAAGCTCCTGAAATAATTACAAATTACTACAACAGAAATCTATTTTGATGTACAAAATATCTTATTTATTTAAAAAGGAATTACTGTGAAACTCCAGGTTATCATTGTCTTAATATTCTCGCTTTCAATTTTTGCTGTTTCTCCTAAAATTGACTTAAATGGAGCCAGCGTGGCCATCGAGAACGTTTGTTTTGATAATGGATTTATTCGTGAAAGAAGTGACCTTGCCGCACAGAATGTTTCTCCTGTTATAAAAAAAATAAACCTAGACTTGGGGTACGGAGAGTATTTTCAGAAAAATGAGGTGATTCAGTCTCAAATTAGATTTTATAATAGAGATTCCCAAAAATACGAAATTGCTCAAATTGATGAATGTAAAAATTCAATCTTATCAAAAATACCAAATGAAATAGTTGAAGATAGGGAAGCATCTATCGCTGAGGCCATTATTTATGGAAACCTCAAAAATCATGGAATAAACGACACATTCTATGAGAACTGGAGTCTTTATAAAGACTTTGCTGGTTACTTGAACAGTAATGGTAAAAAGTCTCATATTACTCTAGAAAAGAATTTATCTGAAAAGATAGAGAGTATCGATCCAAGCTCTTATTCTGAGTGGAATGACTTTTCTAAAAAGTATGTTGGAGGAGAGCAAAGTGGTGGAGGTTCTGGAAAAATAAGAGTCTCATTGAGTCTGGATTCAGACTTTTTAAAGAGAGCGAAAAAGAATAAGGATTTTTTGAATAGATTTTTAAAGCTTGATACTACTTATGAAAGTGTAATTTTATCAAAGGATAAATTACCCAAGAGCCAGATGTTTATTAAGGAAAAAAAATAAGTGCAAGAAGTTTCCGAACTTTCTACATTGATAGAGGATTTCTTAGCAACAAATAAGAATATCTCAATAAATGCCTTAGCAATGAGAATGAACATTGCTGAGACGACGTTGCGCCGAATTCGTGGAGGTAATCTTAAAAGATTACCTAATAATGATAATTTGTTAAAAATTATTTTCTATTTATTTAAATCAACAAATTTAAATGAAATAAAGAATAAGCTCCCTTCTGGTTTAAGAAACTTCTTCGAAAAAGAGTATTTACTGGTTGAGAACTGTAATGATAATCCTGTCACTGTTTTAGATTCTAATATTGTTGATAGCCAGATTACGTACCTCGTTCTAAAGCTAGCCTCTAATCACAGCGGTGTCCATCGTGATGAGATTTTAAGGCTTTTTGGTGAGTTGGGGATTATGTCGGCTAGACATTTATCCAAGGCTGATATTCTTTTTGAAGATGACCAAGTTTTTAAAACAAAAATGTCGGCATTTCGCTTACCTGACGATACTTTTATTAAAAACTTTAAAACAACAGCAGAATTTATAAAGACAGATCCACAAAAGAGAGATGGCCCAAACCTTTATTACAATCTTTCAGAATCACTCAATTTAGATGGGTTGACTAAGATTCAATCTATTCAAAGAAAAGCGGTAGAAGAAATATGCTTAATCTTAAATGATAAAAGTTACAAAGGTGAGCTGCCAGTTTTTGCACTCGTCGCTGTTGATACTCTAAAGTGAATTTTAAAACAAAAAAAAAGCTCCTTGCGGAGCTCCTTTTATTTTCTAGAGAAACAACCTTCTCTTTTAATGTAATCAAGCTTTGCTAGAAGATCATTTTTTTCCGCTTGGTCAGAAACACTTTCAGCTCTCTTTTCTAGAGTTCTGTAGAATGCATCCATTGTTCCCATATCCTCTTCTTTCATTGTCTTTGCTGTATCTTCAAGTAAGTCTTCCCATAGGTTTAACTCACTTGGAGTTAGACTGTCTGAGAAAATATTGTAAAGTTTGTGGCCATTGTCTGCATCAAACATATCAGTTGAGCCTGATTTCGTTTTTGAAACTTTTACGATAGCATCATAAACTCTTTTTTGCTCTTCTGTTCCATGCTTCGGAATCATCAGAAAGTAGATGAACGCTTCTTCATCAGTAGCACTTAAGCTTGGAGCACTTCCAAGTTTTGCTTTAGAAACTTCTGAGTTAATAAATTTTGATGCAGTCATTGGATCTTTAGCTTTCTTATTCATTTCTTTAAAGATTCTTTGAGAAGCTGGATCTTTAAGTTCATTTAGAGTGAAATTAAAGCCTGTTTCAGCAAGCTCTTTGTTTACACAAGGAGCACATGCAAGAATTGACTTGCTTCTAACTCCATATCTCTGAGATAAAAGAACTAGACTATTGATCGTTGTTACAAGCTCTTCTCTCGTAATTTCCTTAGAGTCTTTTGACATGACTTTCATCAGCTCTGCATACTTCGCTTTGTCTTCTGGGTTAGTGATTAACTTTCCCATATTCTTAAGTTCTTTCATTGAAGCAATTTTGCTAGAGCTTGAAATATCTTGTAGAGAATAACGAACGTTCTTTCCAACCTGTCCGATTACACCGCGATCAAAAATTCCTCTTGAAGTTAACAGAGTTTCAAGTTGCGCCTTATCTAGTAGTGCATCGAACACTTTTACTACCGATGCTTGTGTCAGAGGACTCACCATAAGTAGTGAAACTAGGGCGATTGTTTTAAAACACTTCATTATATATTCTCCTTACAAATATTTTATGCTACGCATCCTATCGGAGCCTAATTTCAAATTCTTAAGTAGAAAGGTCAAAATGTAAGGAAAAAACTGACAAAATCCAAATAAATCTAACCTAAAATCAGGCACTTAATGCGTGACGAAGTTTTGATTATCTCTATTGAAAAAGGTATGCTCTTTGAGCACAAAATAATTGACCCTTTGGCTTGGAGAAGCTTTTGTTTTTAAAAAAATTCTCTAAAATTCTAATTCTCCTTTCTTTAGTGACGGCTACGTACGCTGAAGACTCTGAACTATCAACTTGTCTTGAGTTGAAGAGTTTTTCTTTAGAGAAGGATTTCGGGGAGATTGAGTGTCTTGGCCAATATCATCACTATAATAGCGAGGCTACATCTCGTTACTATTCTTATACTGACGCAAGAAGGAAGAAGAATTTAAAAATAGGTTCTTTCAATCTTTATCAGTCGGGCTCATCGAGAACAGAATATAAAGACTACTCTGTAATTGCAAAAATCATTAATAAATTTGATGTCGTTGGTGCTGTAGAGCTAGTTTCAATTATTGGTGTATATAAAGCTCATAATGAATCACTTGTTGATTACTATAAGCAAGAGCTTTCAAACCTTCAGCATGCTATTGATGCGGGTGATGAACAAAAGAAGTTTGAATTATCGAATAAGTTAAAATTTATTAAGGAACAGTACGAGCTTCCTGGATATGTTAAAATCTTAAAAGAGCTTCGTGAGCTTGACCCAAGCTGGGCACTTCTTTTAACTCCAAATGAAGAAGGTTCAGAAAATGCTACCATTAAAGAACTTGGTGGTTTTTTCTACCGAGCAAGATATGTAAAGCCGGTAGTTAATGAGTACTGTGAAGCCGCATATGCTGGTATAGAGGATTCATTCGCTTGTTATCCAAAATTTGATTCAAGCTTTTATGGGAAGGATGTAGCAGATCTTGTTTCACGTAGACCATTTATGGCTTCTTTTAGAAGTGGGAGCTTCGACTTTACGGGTCTAGCAGTTCACACAATTTATAATGCTCCAAACGATGAAGACTTCAGAAAAAGACTTACCCAAGCAGCTTTTGGTGTCGACACCTATACAGAGGTTGAGGGATTAAGATCGGATACATATGCAAGATTTGCAGAGTTAACTCACGTGGTAGATTTTAGCGAAAAGCTTAGAAAATCATTCACTGAAAAAGATATTATTATCATGGGTGATTTCAATCTTGAGAGTGGAGAGTCTTATTGGTCAAAATTATTTGCGTCGAATAAGAAATTAGAACTTAAAATTGAAGAACCAACGTCTCTAGCTTTATCTCGTTATAAATCAGATGGATCTGAATCTGGTGGAACTTCTCGTAATTTTGATCACTTCATTATTGATAAAGAATATAGTGTTGAGTGTGACGGAAAAGATAGCGCGAAAGCTTATAACTTTCTCGAGAATGAAATTAGATCTATTATTGATGATAAATTTTTAATTAGATCTGATGAAACTTATACAGACGAGGAAACAAAGCTTGTTATGTATAAGAAGTCAGATGCTGCGGACAAAATTATGCAGGATCTTGAAGCGAACTATGTAGAAAAAATCTCTGAAATGTACACAGTTAAAAAAGGTGAGATTGTTAAAAGATTTGATACAGAAGAAAAGCTTGAAGACTTTAGAAGAAAATTATTTGAACCTCAATTATTTGAGCGTTCGTATTATCGCTATATGCAGGAAACGATCAGTGATCATATTCCTGTTTCATTAACTTGTTCTAATACTTTTGATAGAGATTAAGCAGAGTAGTTTTTTAAACTATTCTCAGCATCGATAACTGCCCAACCATATTTGGAACCATTTTGAATCGGAGAGATACTTTGTATATCTCCTTTAATTGTCATTGTTAAGATGACTTTACGAAGTGCTGCATGAGCCTGCTTTGTGGCCTCATATCTTTCTTTATCTCCGGCGACTTGATTTCTCTTGAACTTCTTCATCATCTCTTCAAGTCCAGCGCAAACTTCTTCAAGTACATCTTGTTTAATCATCAGTTCTCCAACTAAGTAACTGCTCTAAAGTGTAGTGTATATCGGGCGTAATGAGATTTACTTAAGTAAAGTTAAGAAAATTTAATCCAAGCTATTGTTTATAAACATTTATTAATTGTGTTTATTTAGATCAGTGTAAACAGTGTTCATAAAAATTGTCGTGTTTTATTGGTACTTTAAAAAGGGGCCAAGTGTGACCCCTTTTTCTATAGATTTAGGCTTCGATTTTTGGGAATAGGGCTACTGGTTCAGTAAGCTTAAATGAAGCTTTCCCAAACTCTAGTGAGTCAATTGTATTCAGTGAACTTCCAATAAATGTTAGAGCACTCGCTGCTGTTGTCGGCATAAATGCTTGAAGCATAAAAGTCACGGCCTGCATTCCATAAAGACAGTTATAAACAATGTGTTTAAACTGCTTTAAATCCTCTTTATGTTTCCATGGCTCTTTATCGTTAACATATTGATTGAGTGAATAAATGAATTCCCAGATTGTCTCGATTGCTTTGTTATGCTCTCTTTCATCCATAAATGATTTTGCTTTTTTAAATGTTTCAGAGCAGTCGATTTCTTGAGTCACGTCTGTTGCATCAATATTAACGTCTCCAAGAGTCTTCATTGAAAGCTTGATAACTCTCATGAGGAGATTTCCATAATCATTTCCAAGCTCAGTGTTATGCTTAGAAACTAATTCTGCCTCAGAGAACTTCCCGTCACTTGAAGCTGAAATATTTCTAATTAGGTAATATCTAAAAGTATCACATGGATACTTTGCAAGCATATCCATTGGGTCAACAACGTTACCAAGAGACTTACTCATTTTCTTTCCATCTTCAGCAAGCACCATACCGTGTACATAAACTTGCTTTGGAAGAGGGAGATCACAAGCTTTTAGGATACATGGCCAAATCACAGAGTGAAACCATAGAATGTCTTTTCCAATAACGTGCATATCTGCTGGCCAGAATTCTCTTTGTGATTCATTTAGAGCAGAGTAGTAGTTAATGAGTGCATCAAACCAAGTGTACATAACAAACTTATTATTTCCTGGTACTTCAACTCCCCATCCCTGATTCGGTCTTGAGATTGAAAGATCCATTAAGTCATCACCTTCAAGACGGCTAAGGATTTCGTTATACTTTGTTTTTGGAGTGATGAATGTTGGATTAGCTTTTAGGTAATCAATAATCCATGACTGGAAGCTTGAAAGCTTGAAGAAGAAACCTTCCTCTTCTTTGATATCAAGTGGCTTGTGGTGCTCTGGGCAGTTTCCATCTGGAGCTTGAGACTCTGTATAGAAAGACTCGCAAGAAAGACAGTACTTTCCACTGTAGTGACCGTGGTGAATTAATCCCTTGTCTTCAATTTTCTTCCATAGCTCATGACAAACATCATGATGTCTTTTTTCTGTGGTCCTAATGAAGTCGTCATATTTAACGTCTGCTTTCTCGCATAATTCTTTAAAGAACACTACGTTTTCATCAACGTAGTTTTGAGTATCTTTACCAGCAGCTTTTGCTGATTCTATTAGCTTTTGTCCATTCTCATCTGTTCCTGTTAGGTAATGAGTTTGGTAGCCTAGAAGTTTGTACCAACGATTATAACTATCAGTGATAATTTTCTCATAAGCATGACCAATATGTGGTCTTCCGTTTGGATAATCAATTGCAGTTGTACAATAAAATTTTGTCATTTATTTAATCCTTATTCTTACTTAACGACGATGTTACAAATCTTTCCTGGAACGTAAATTTCTTTCACTATATTTCCAGTTAGGTACTTCGCTACTTTTTCATCTTCTTTGGCCAGTTTTAGGAAGTCATCTTTTGAGATGTCAGCTGGTACATCAAGAGTTGTTCTTGTCTTACCATTAACCTGAACTGCCATTGTGATAAGATCATCTTTTGCAAGAGCTTCATCAAATGATGGCCACTGAGCATAAGTAATTGACTCGTTATTACCGTGAATATTCCATAGCTCTTCCGCTGTGTGAGGAGCATATGGTGCAAGGAGTTTAGCAAAAGTAGTAGCCGTTTCTTTTGAAACTTTCTTCTTACCGATGATCTCGTTATTCATTACCATCATCGCAGAGATACCAGTGTTAAATCTCATATTCTCGATATCTTCAGTTACTTTTTTAATTGTCTTGTGAAGAACTTTTAAAACAGCCTCGTCAGTCTCTTTATCACCAGAGATGTTAGCTACGTCACCATAGAAAGAGAAAGACTTTCTTAGGAAATTGTGAACACCCTTAACTCCATTTGTTTGCCATGGTTTTACTTTTTCAAGTGGACCCATGAACATTTCATAAAGTCTTAAAGAGTCGGCACCAAACTCATTGACAATATCATCAGGGTTAATAACGTTTCCACGCGATTTACTCATTTTCTCGCCGTCTTCACCAAGAATCATTCCTTGGTTAACTAGCTTTTGGAATGGTTCTTTAGAGTTTACAAATCCAAGATCAAATAAAACTTTATGCCAGAATCTTGCATAGAGTAGGTGAAGAACGGCGTGCTCAACACCACCAACGTAAAGGTCAACTGGTAGCCAGTATTTTTCAAGATCTTTATCCCAAGCTTTTTCTTCATTTCTTGGATCGATGAAACGGAGGTAATACCAACAGCTTCCTGCCCAGTTAGGCATTGTGTTTGTTTCTCTCTTTGCTTTCTTTCCTGTTTTTGGATCTGTGATGTATAACCACTCATCAATCGTTGCAAGTGGAGACTCACCAGTTCCAGATGGCTCATACTTTTCAACTTGAGGAAGTGTTACAGGAAGTTCATCTTCATCAAGACATCTTACTGTTCCATCTTCATATTTAATAATTGGGAATGGTTCTCCCCAGTATCTTTGACGTGAGAATAACCAATCTCTTAATTTATAATTTACTTTCTTTGTTCCAAGGTTTTTTTCCTCAAGCCAAGCGATCATTTTAGAAATTGCTTCAGCTTTACCAAGACCATTCAGGAAGTCGGAGTTAACGTGTTCTCCGTCTCCAGTGAATGCTGCTTCATTAACATCTCCACCTTTTAAAACTTCAATAATTGGAAGTTCAAATTTCTTTGCAAATTCCCAGTCTCTCTCATCATGTCCAGGAACGGCCATGATAGCACCAGTGCCGTAAGAAATGAGAACATAGTCCGCAATCCAAATCGGAGTTTTCTGTCCATTCGCTGGGTTGATAGCGTAGGCACCAGAGAAAACACCAGACTTGTCTTTGTTAAGGTCTGTTCTTTCAAGATCTGATTTTTTTGCTGTTGCTTCGATATATTCTTTAACTGCCGCTTTGTGTTCGTCAGTTACAATCTTAGAAACAAGCTCATGCTCTGGCGCGATTACCATATAAGTTGCACCAAAGAGAGTATCTGGTCTTGTCGTAAATACTTCTAAAGAACCGTGACCACCTTCGATTTCGAAGTTAACAGTTGCACCTTCACTTTTTCCAATCCAATTTCTTTGAAGTTCTTTAATACTTTCTGGCCAATCAAGATCATCAAGGTCTGTTAAGAGTCTTTCTGCGTACTCAGTAATTTTTAACATCCACTGCTTCATTGGTTTTCTAATTACTGGGTGACCACCAACTTCAGATTTCCCGTCAACAACTTCTTCGTTTGCAAGAACTGTTTTTAGGTGAGGACACCAGTTAACAGAAATTTCGTCTTCGTATGCAAGACCTTTGTTGTATAGTTGTACAAAAATCCACTGAGTCCATTTGTAGTAATCTTTATGTGAAGTCGCTAACTCGCGATTCCAGTCATAACTCATTCCAAGAGACTTAAGCTGAGTCTTAAATGTTCCAATATTTTTCTTCGTTGTTACTTCTGGGTGTGTACCAGTTTTAACTGCATAGTTTTCAGCTGGAAGACCAAAACTATCCCAACCCATTGGATGAAGAACGTTGAAGCCTTTCATTCTCTTGTAGCGAGACATGATATCAGTAGCAGTGTAACCTTCTGGGTGTCCTACGTGTAGGCCTTGTCCCGATGGAAAAGGGAACATGTCTAGTGCATAAAATTTTGGTTTGGAGTGATCGTATACATCTGTTTTAAATGTGTCGTTCTCATCCCAAAATTTCTGCCATTTCTTTTCGATTTCGCTGAAGTTGTACTGCATCATATCCTCTCTAAAAAGTCTTTATTTGATCATTGATTTAATTAGAGAGATACTATCAAAACTTAATCTTTTTAAAAAGTTTTAGCTTCATTAATATAGGGGTATTTGTGAATCTTTTTTATTGCGCAGTGCTAGCGTTTTTTATCTCATTTCAATCTTTTTCGGCCGAGATAAAAATTACTAAGAATATCGGACCATTAGTTATCGTTCGTATCGATGGACTCGACTATTTGCTCGATACGGGATCAAACGCAAATTTTATTGATTCAAGTTCTCTCGAGGCGCTATCGACGAAACTTAAGCGTAAACCAGAGCTAGATAAATTCGTAAATACTTTTGCAGGAAAATCCAAAAGTGAAGGTTATGAGCTTTCTTTGCAAGTGGAAGATTTTAAGTTTGGCGATATGGAAACTTATGTGATGGATACCCAGAAGTTCAATGAAAAATTAGACGGAATCAATTGCTGCGCTGGTATTCTAGGGATGCCATTTTTAAAAAAGTATCCACTTGAAGTAAATATAATAGAAAAGAAAGTCACTTTCTCTAAAAAGCTTCCAGTAACTAAGGACCTTCAAAAATTTAAAATTAATATTGTTGGAAAAGATACAATTACTTTTAAATGCGATAAATTTCTTTATCGTCTTGATACGGGAAGTGAGGTTCCTGTGATTTTCCATCGCCACATTGTCGATAAATATTATCTTCGAGAGCAAATGTATGAGCAGGGTTTCTCTGGCAGTGGCCTACCATTTTTTGAAGTGCCGAATTTGAGTTGTTCGGGAATAAAGCTTGAAAACATTATAGGAACTTACTTTTATGGTTCTAGTGGAGCACTTACTCACACAGAAGTTGCAGGCAATGTTGGTGGATTTATTTTAGGAGAACACTATATTTTAAATTTATCTAAGAAAGAACTGTATATCGCTAAGAAGCCCATGGTATTTAAGGTTTCGAGCAAAAAGTTCACAGTGAGATTTGAGGAGAAAAATAAACAACCTGGTCATTTATCTCTCAACTCTCAAGCGAAAGCTCTTATTGTAAACGCATGTGCTGAAGCCTCTGATATCGAAAGCTGTATAAAGAAAGTGTGTGAAATAGAAAAACAAAAAATTTGCACTTTTAAAAGATCGGGAAGTGCCCTAGATGATTTCACAAACTTTTACTTCCCTTTGAAGACGGCTGATTGTTCGTTATCCCGTGTTGTTAGTGAACT
Organism: Bacteriovorax sp. Seq25_V; assembly: GCF_000447795.1. NCBI lineage: Bacteria > Pseudomonadati > Bdellovibrionota > Bacteriovoracia > Bacteriovoracales > Bacteriovoracaceae > Bacteriovorax > Bacteriovorax sp. Seq25_V. The sequence goes on from NZ_AUNI01000015.1 coordinate 78,511, forward strand.
AAGAGAAAGGCCTATTAGGTATAATTTTTGTTGGTTAAAATTATTTGAAGTAAATCATAAGGAAGCCTACGGCGATGATGTTGAGTTATCTCTCCCAAAATCTTTTGAGTCATTAAAGGATAAAGTTGTTTTAAGACAGATTGAAAATATTGTTCATGTCGCTTCTGATTATTACTGCCTAGCTAAGCACAATCGTCTTTTTAATGAAAAGGATTTAAATGCTGCTCTTTTTCCACTTTCAATTCGTGGTATGTCATTTAGCCGAGAAAGTTTAAAAACCTATGGAGATTGGCTTAAAACTGCCGATGGAAAAAATTGTAACCAAGAACTTATTGATACATATGGTGTTGGTATAAATAAAAAAATAGATAAAAAGTTCACTAAAAATAATCTTATTGTTGTAAATCCTTGGACGATCTTGGGGGATGGGACTGATCATTATGACCTGAACTATAGGAAGACTTTGCAACATGAACTTCTACACGCAGTTTTTTCGACAGATAAGAAAAAGAGGGAGCAGGCGAAAAGTGAATGGAGCGCCCTGTCAGAAAAAGAGCAGGAATCTTTTAAAAAGGCGCACCCATCGTATAATTTTGCAGATGAAGACATTTTGCTGAGGGAGTATTTCTCATATAAGTATGAGAGCTCTGAAGCACTAGCTAAATAATGACGCAGGTGGAGACAAAAGTCTTACCTCTTTTGTTGCCAATTTTAAGGCAAAAGCTTATACTTGGACTTAAATTTTGGCATAATATATTGTGGAGAAGCGATGACACGTCTTGTGATTTTCTGTCTATTTTTAAGTGGTTTAGCAATCGTTATGAACTTTTCAAGTTATAACGATATCAAATTAGACAGTGATAGATTTAATATGGAAGCAGCAGAGAAAGCACATGAGGCCCATGTTGAAGAACTAGCTGAATTAGCAAAAATGCACGCGGAAGCGACAACACCAAAAGTTATCTCTGATGATGTCGTTGTTGAAGAAAAGCCACTAGTAGAACTTGTTACACCTGCTCTTGTTAGAGCTGATAAGCTTTATAAACAGTGTATTGCTTGTCACGGTAAGGGTGGAGAAGGGAAATCAGCGAATAAAGCGCCAGGTATTGGTGGACAATTTGACTGGTATATTTCAAAACAACTTACTGATATGAGAGATGGTGTAAGAGTTAACCAGCAGATGCTTTCTATCGTAAGAAAACTTTCTGATCAAGATATAGCGGATCTATCGGCATATGTTTCTAAACTCCCATGGGGTTATAAAAAATAATTCAGATAATTAGGCCTCCTCTTGGAGGCTTTTTTGTTTCTGTAGTATAATGTCCTTATCTTCAATAAGGATGGCATCATGAAAAAATTATTTTTAATTTTAAGTCTTATTACACTGGCTTCGTGCTCATCAAAGCCCGTGCTCTATCCAAATCAAAAACTCAAAACAGTTGGTAAAGAAAAATCTCAACAGGATATTGATAACTGTATGGCCGAGGCTGATACATTTCTTGAATCTGAAAAAGGTAAGAAAATGGTGAAGTCGGCGGGAGCCGGAGCATTTATGGGAGCAGCAATGGGAGCAGTCTCAGGACTTATTTTTGGTGATGTGAAAAGAGCCGTGACTTCAGGCGCTGCAATTGGTGGTACAGCAGGTGCTGCGGGAGCTGCGATTTCTCCTGATGAATTGAAACAGAGATATGTCAACAGATGTCTAGCAAAACAAGGCTACGATGTCATGGGATGGAATTAATTAATGACTTTATACACGTATAAGAATATCGCACCAAAAATTGAAGACGGTTGTTTTGTTGCTGACAGTGCAGATGTAATTGGAAAAGTTTTCATGGGAAAAAACTCAAATCTATGGTTCCAAGTTGTAGCTCGTGGAGATGTGAATGAAATTCATATTGGTGAGAATACAAATATTCAGGACCTATCGATGCTTCATGTGATTGATGAACTACCATTAATTATTGGAAAGAATGTGAGTGTGGGGCACAAAGTAACTTTACATGCCTGTACAATCGGTGATGGCTGCCTAATTGGTATGGGGGCTACTGTTCTTGATGGGGCTGAAATCGGAGAGAACTCTTTGGTTGCTGCGGGTAGTGTAGTTCCACCAGGGAAGAAATACCCGGCAGGAAGTTTTATTATCGGTGCTCCTGCTATTGTTCGCCGTCCGCTGACAAGTGAAGAAATTGATCGCTATTCAAATCACTATAAAAGTTATCTAATTACGAAAGAAGAATATCAAAAGGAAGTTAAATGTTTAAATGGCTAAAGGGGAGAAAAAACTCTAAACAACAAATCGTTGAAGTTGAAAAAATAATGGATCTGCATACACATGAAGTTGAAAAATTTGAGTCTGGTGAAATGATTCAAGAGGATAAAAATCTTCAAGAAAAACTACTCTTACTTGAAGAAGAAAATAAGCATTTAAAAGCAGCGATGGCCGATATTCAAGGTTTTCTTGCTGACTCAGTTGGAATGAGTCAAAATGCAGTAGATGCGTTCTTAGGAAATGAAGAAAAATTTAAAGTGATTATTTCTGATTCTGGAGTGATTGAAAAAAATGTTGCTCATTTGAGTGAACTTATCTCTAGTACGAATAAAGTTGTAGATCTCGTTAACGAAAAAACTGATTTTGTTTTAGATATCGTTAAAACAATTGAAGAGATTGCATTACAAAGTAAGTTACTTTCTTTTAATGCCTCGGTAGAGGCCGCAAGGGCGGGTGAAGCCGGAAAGGGTTTTTCTGTTGTGGCACTTGAAGTCCAAAAAATGTCAAATCAAACGTCTCAAAGTCTTGAGCAAATTAAGCATGGAGCAACGGAGATTTTAAATTCTGCCAAAGAGCTTGGCCACTCGATGGTTGTCACAAAAAATGAAACAGATGAAATTGTAACGAGACTAAATAATTTTATAGATGAATTAGAGCAAGCAATTGTTGTTAACTCAAAATCTTTAAAAAATGTTTATAGTGTTAATGATAGGATTTTTGTTTCCCTTGCTAAAATTGATCATATTGTTTGGAAAATTAATACGTATTTGACGTTACTAACTGAGCAAAAAGTTTTTGATTTTGTTGATCATCATAACTGCCGTTTGGGAAAATGGTATGAAACAGGACTTGGAAAAGATAACTTTTCAAATATTGCTGGATATTCAGATATTATTTCACCACATGCCCATGTTCACCAAAGTACTAAAGTTATTTTCGATTATATTAATAATGAATCTGACTTTAGTTCCGCAGTAAACGCAATCTCTGAAATGGAGAGAGCGAGTACAGAATTATTTTCTCACTTAAATCTATTAATAAAAACAAAAGAAAATTTAAACCAAGTATAAAAAAAAGACCCCTGGAGAAGGGGTCTTTTGCGTATAAGCTTTCAAACGTTATAGTTGTTCGTTTTCAAAAAGCTTATTAATTGCTTTACCGTTTAGGCTTCTGATGTGAAGAAGTACCTTTTCTCTTTCGATATCATTTGGAACTTCTACTTCCATTTCGAATGGAACCATTTTCATTGGACAGAAGTCAGAGACTTTTTTCATCTTCGCTGCGAATGAGTAGGCATCTTTTTTATTTGAATCGACATCAACTCTTTCTTCTACGAAGCAGTCTGAAGGGTTTTGACCTTGCAGTTTTAGAATTCTACTTCCTTCTATAACTTGAGCATTTTCAACATTGGCAAGAATTTCATCTTCCATACCGTCAGATGAGAACTCATCAACGTAAAGGTCAGATCTTTGTTGTCCATTGATCATAACTCTGTACCAGCCTTTGTCGAGTAGTCCAATTTGAGCACTTGATAGGAATGGGACTACCATCTCAGCACAGCCAACAGCACTTTCTCTTCGCTCTGCCTGAATGGCAATTTCGATATCTTTACCAACAACTTTAACTTCCGAAGAAGGATTGAAGTAGCAAAGGTTTGGAAGGACACCTTCAACAACGACCTCGACGTTATCGTTAGAATTGTATCCTTTAGGAGAGTAGACATGTAGTGCTGGTACAGCTTCTATATGCATTGCGTTCGCCCCTAGGGCCATAAGTATTATAAATGCAATTTTATTCAGTGATTTCATAACTTCCTCCGTGTTATCTTTACATCTAGATATTGCTCCCCAAGTTATGCTCTGTAATGCTCACAAAACATAAATAAATTTGATTATAGACGGCCAAAAAGATGATCTGGATCATGCTGCTTTTGTGTAGTTTTTGAGAGATTCTGGATGTGTAATAAAGGAGTAGTATGAAAAAAATCTTCATGTTTTTCTTAATGCTAAGTACTAGTGCTGAGTCGATGAACTGCTTTCCTGAATCAAATATGATGATCGGTGAAAAAAAGTTAAATCAAAAATCTTTTCTAGCAAAAAACTTTGAAAGTGGTTTGAGTGAAATAGAATTTCATTTAACTCTCGATAAATTTGAAAAAGTTTGGGCTCCAATTATTCAAGAGAAGTACAACAAAAAATTGATCGTTGAAAGGGATTGGAAAAATGCTCGTGTGAATGCTCATGCAACTCGGGACGATCAAGATAATCCAATGATTGTTGTGCGTGGAGGTCTCGCAAGACACCCTGATATAACTCCTGATGGACTATTGCTTATGTTGTGTCATGAATTAGGACATCACTATGGGGGAGCACCAAAGATTTTTAGAGGAAATACTGATCGTAGATCTTGGTCGTCGGCAGAGGGACAGGCTGATTACTTTGCAACAAGTAAATGTATGCCAAAAATCATTGAACAAGATGATAGTCAGGTTCCTGAAAGTGTACAAAAAAGTGTTGAGCAAGTTTGTTTTTCGGTAAATTGTAATCGAATGGTAATGGCCGCAATGAGTGTGGGACGAGTTTTTGCTTCTCTTCGTACAGACTGGAATGTTCCAGAGATAGGAAAAACAAGTGAAGAGAAAATTTCAAAAACAATTTATAGTCATCCTAATCCGCAATGTCGCTTTAATACTTTTATCGCAGGAGTAAATTGTGACAAAGAAATTTATCAAGACTTTGATAATGATGATTACTCAATAGGCGCATGTGTAAATGATGAAAGGGCCTCAAGACCTGCTTGTTGGTTTGTAGAAAATAATTATTAGTGCTTAATTAAAAAAGCACTTTTTTAAATCATCGATCACGAGGTGGAGAACTTTCTTATCATGCTTGATATAAAGGTGTTGGAAGATATCCATAATCTTTATATCAAGATTCATTTCATTGAGCTTAAGAAGCTCGATTGTGAAATCTTCACAGATACGATAGATAATTGTGAGCTTATTTAAATTTGTTGAAATTTGTTCGCTGAAGCCAACTCCATTTTTATTTCCGTGGTGTTCAAGAATAAGGAGATCGGTCTCAAGAGGACGATCGCGATAAGCTTGAATCATGTGAAATGCATCTCTTGAGTGTGTCCAGACATTACTCTTATCTGTCTCATCAAGTGATGATTCTTCAAGACTTTTCTTATCTGTAAGAAATAACATCTCTTCTTTATCGAGGGTCATGTCGGCCATGAGAGCAACAAATGTCATAAGATTTTGATGCTTGTGAGTTCCCCATGAAGATAGTTCTATTATTTTTCCACATAACATTGATACAAGATGTGCTTTTTTGAAGTATCGAGATGTCTTGGAGTTAAGTAAATCCTTAATCGCAAGAAGATCACCATCTTTTGTGTGTGAAAGTTTCTCATTAATTGCATCAACAACACCTTCAATTAACTGAGTAGAAGTTGAGTTAAAGCCAATATCTTTTAAAAGAATGAGTGCTGTATCAAGAGCTTTACCAACAATATTGTCTGTTGGGCTCATTAGCATCTCTGTATAAATTTGATTGGAAATAGAGTTTAAGAACTGAAGCTTATCAGAACTTTTAACAGAGGCATTTCTAACACCCTTATCGAGGTATTTTTCAACGGTCATTTGATCGACAGCTTCTGTTGCATGAAAAAGCTTAATTCGATGTGGAAGGCCATTCTTGCTAATTTGAATATAAATATCACAAACAGGTGTGATAACTTTCTTCAATATATGAAAAGGTACATCTGAAAATTCTTCGGCCTCAAGGTTTTCGCCAAGATTTGCAAAACAGTCTTCACAAGCTTTTTCCCAGTTTTTTCTATTAAAGCAGCGATAACCATCGATCTCTTTGTCTTCTGTCGTGACACAGATCTTTTGTTCAATGATGTCGAGATTTTCTTTGATATCTTGTGAAATAAATTCTTCTTCAATAAAGAGAGCATCCGGAAATCCAATGAAGCTCAAGTCATTCTTAAAGGCAGCGCTATCATGCTGAACAAATACCTGAATGCCTTTGTACCCATTCAGATAAACCTGTATCATGGGGAGTGCAGAATCATTCTTTAAATAGAGGAATACTTTCTTCATAAGCCTCTATATCGGCAGAATTATTAGTAATTAAAAGTTTTTTTGGAAAAAATCAAACCTGATCTTTTCAATCAGTTTCTCTGGTGAATCATTTCCAAGAAGCTTCTTTTGCTCGAGTTGCCCTTTCACAAGTACTTCTTTCGTTTGAGGGTCAGCAAAGAATTCGAGATGAATTTGGTTTTTCTTTAGATGTAGATAGTTTTCATTCTTTGTGATGATTACAACTTCATACTTTTTTGATGCCTTTTCGATCATGTCGATATTTTCTTCAGTGCTCGGGGCAAGGTATTTGAAAGGCATTCCTGAAACACAATTTTCTTTTTCCTGGCAGTCCATATCTGCTAGGCTCGAGCCACCACTAATATTATATGTTTTTACGCAAGAACTTAATAATAGAGCGAGTACAAGTAATCTCATTACTCCATCTCCTCGCGTTTAATTTGGATAAGAACATATGGTTGGATAATTAGGTATCTGAAGAAAACATCAGCTTCGTTCCAAGCTTCAATCAGCTCTTCGGTTGGTTGAAGAATTTTTCCTTCTCCTAGCCAGCCTCTGATATATTCGACTTGATCTTTTGCCATTGCTACTCCAACTGCTACAAGATCAAGGGAGTCATCTACTAAAAAAGCAGCGCCACGAGCATGGTGATCTTTAATCAGTTCCCATTTTGCTTCGTCGATATCATTAGTTAATTTTTCAATAAGCTCTTTCGATGTTTCTTCTGTCATTTTTTAATTCCCAAAATTTTTAAATCTGCTTCTAATTTAGCACGAAGATATTTTTCATCAGATGATTTAAAATATTTTTCGAGTACATCTGTTAGTTCATGATAGATCTCGTCAAAAGATTTTTTCTCGTTAACTAACTTATTTATTTTTTCAAAATATTCAACTTCTGTCACGCTCTGAGTTACTTCGCGTCTTCTCCAAGCTCCAACACAGATAAAGAGAATAATCAGAATGATGATCATAGATGAGACAATCGAATAGACTTTCATTGCACAACTCCAATAAAATTTAACATTTCCTCGTTTTTACCATATATTATTGTAAAAATCTTTACGTGGAGAGAAATATGTTCTTAGTAAGACTGGTTGTGTCATTCATACTCGTAGTATCAGTATTAGCTAATCCTGTTTCATTAACTCTATTTGCTGGTTATGCAAATCAGTTGGCATACAAAGGTGCTCCAACATGGCCAGGTCCTTCACTTATAATCGCTCCATTCTTCGCATTTTTTGATGGCCACCTCAGGCTTACTGGTCCTGGATTAACATGGGCTTTTTATGATCGTGAAGACCAGCATCAATTCGAGATTGGCTTTAAGTATTCAGATGGCGCCCAGAAACCAATGATTAGACTAAACGATACGACAGAGTCATTTCGTAACAAAAGAAGAAGCGTTGTGGATACAAACATTAAGTATACATATCGATTTGGAGAAAAAAATCGCTGGGGTTTCGGAGTTGATATTGAAAGGGAAATCCATCGCTACAATGGTGTTAGTTCAGAGTTTGCTTTTTATGCGCCTTTGATTCCGTTAGTCTCGTTCAAGTATTCAATAAATATTGCAGAGAAATCTTCTAATCAATATGCTTATGGTCCAGAGGCAAACGGTGGTGTTGGGTATCAAAGTTATACAATCTCTAATTTCATTCCATTTGTACCGTGGAATGGGAGAATCATAAATACGCTTTCTTATTCAGTTATCGGCCAAGGAGCCTCGAGGCACGCAGATTATGTAAGAGGTGATTATAAGAATTGGATTTTTATTACTCGTTGGATGTGGTCAATTTTCTAATTAAACTCAGAGGAAATAATCTCTGTTAGCTCTTCAGGAAGGGGGCAGCTGATTTTTACCCATTTTTCTTCAATAGGGTGATGAAAGCTAAGTTCGTATGAGTGAAGGAATAAACGATAGAAGTTGAATTTTTGGCGGTAGTAATTATTGTAAATCGCTTTGCCGTACTTTGTATCACCAACAAGATTGAACATACGTCGAGAAAAGTGGCGTCTTATCTGATGCATTCTGCCTGTCTTGATTGAAACATCCGCAAGTGAGTACTCACCATTTTCTTTGAGCCTTTTATAGATTGTTTTGGCTTCTTGAACAGCACCATTTTCAGCTTTAAGTGGAAAGTTAAATTCTCCCTCTTCATCGATAACACCTTTGCACATTGTGATATATTTTTTCTCAACGAGATCAGTGCTCCATTGTTCTTTGATTAGTCTTGTGGCCTCTTTTGAGAGACCGAAAATCACAACACCCGAAACTGGTTTGTCGAGACGATGAATTGGATAGAGATATAAGTCAGTTTGTTTTTTTAAAGAGCGCATTAGGTGCCTGCGATCTTTGTCTTGGCTTTTAAAAGGGTGCACGAGAATTCCTGCAGGTTTTGCTACTGCAATATAGTGCTTGTCCCAATAGAGAATATCTAATTTTTTCTTCGCCATAGGGGGTGATATTATATGAATTTACTTTCCTCTGTAAACTGGTCATTTTTATGGCAGAATTCGGACTCGACTAAAAATATTGTCACTCTGTGTTCACAGATTTCTAGGAAATTAGTAAGTTACAAAAAAATAATCAATAAAATCTCATCATTATGAGTTTTGCTTGTATTGATATTACACTTGATAATGAGAGTAGGTAAGAAGGGGTTTCGATATGACTTCAGAAGCGTTTCAATTTGTTTTTGTGGATGATGAACCAGATATCAAGGATATCTATGAAGTTTTTTTATCTTCTCTATTTGGGGATGAGCTGAAGTTTGAATTCTTCCTAAACGGAGAAGAGTGTCTCAAATTTCTCGAGAGCAAAGATATGGAAGGGAAGCATGTGCTGATTATCTCAGATATCAATATGCCGAAAATGGATGGGTTTACTCTTTTAAAAAATATCTCTAATAAGTTTGAAAATGCAGAGGTCGCACTTTCAAGTGCTTATGATAATACAGATTACAAGGAGAAGGGTTATAGTCTAGGGGCGATTGACTTTATTCCAAAGCCTGTAGATTTTACAAGAATTGCCCAGCTTATACGCGACAGACTTAACTAAAGTCTAAAGATATTACAGGTAAGTATTTAAATTATATTATTCTGAATAGACATGGAGTAAGTTTGCTTCATGTTTAAAACCTTAATTTTCTCACTAATCATTTCATTGAATTCATATGCGGCAATGACGGCATTTGAAGTGCGTGACACTTGGAAGAAGGTGGAGAGTGCATTCTTTGAAGAGTTGCAAGAGAAGGGAGAACATATTCTATTTCAGTGGAGCGATGATTCCGTTACAAAAGTTGCGGCCATGAGTCACGGACTACCTCGTAAACTGCACGTATCATCATCTCTTCTTACAAATATGGAATTGAAAAAAGAGCATTTGATAAATGTCTTTTGTCATGAGCTGGGTCACATTATTGGTGGAGCACCTTTTATTGAGGAGTTTCCAGGTGATAACAGAAAAATATCAACCGAAGGACAGGCAGATTACTTTGCTACCGCAAAATGTATGAAGCGTGTTCTGGACCCACAAGAATACGAAGATGTTATTATCGATTTTAAAGTAAAATCTGATCTATATAAGCGTGGATGTACGACTCGTGAGTGTCAGCTTATATCTTTTTTCTCGCTACAGGCGATACAAATTCTTGGTCCACATGAAGAACTAAGTTTTGAAAATGTTGATAATAAAGTTGTTGATTATACATATCCATATAAGAACACTGAGCAATGCCGTCTTGATACATTTGTTGCTGGGGCAATTTGTCCTGTCTCTGAAGATGTCAATTTTAGTGATGAAAGCCAGTCATTTGCTGCTTGTCACTGGAGAGGTTTTAGTACAGACTTTATTCTAGGAGCAAGGCCTGCGTGTTGGTTTCGCCCATTTACACTTGATAGCTTTTACTAGAGTTTCTAATGAATTTAAAAAACAAACCTATTATTGCAGTTATTTATTTAGCGCCTTCACTTGGCTATGAAAAACACCCTGGAATGGATACTGTGTTTGAACAGGCTAGTGAGGATATGGAAGTGTTGATTAAATGTGGTGTTGATGCAGCATTACTCGAAAATGAAAACGATCGACCTTATTCAGTATTGGCCAGGCCTGAGGTCATCGCATCGATGTCGGTAACTTCTTACCAGTTAAGAAAAGAATTTGAGAGTAAAATTACAATTGGAACAGAGTTTTTGATTAACGATCCTGAGGCTTCGCTGGCGATGGCAAAAGCATCTGGAACAAAATTTATTCGAACAGATTACTTTGTTGATCGAATGGCCCGTGAAGAGTATGGCGGAGAGATGAGAATTGCTCCGCTTGAAGTTATGAACTTTAAAAAGAAAATTGGTGCAGAGGAAATCAAGCTATATAGTGATATCCAAGTGAAATATGCAACGATGCTTGAAGATAAAGCGATAGAACAAAGTGCTAAACAGGCAATCGAAATGGGCAGTGATGGGGTTATCGTTTCTGCTAATCTTACAGGTGTTGCACCATCAGCTGATGATTTAATTGCAATTAAAAAAGCTGATGAATCAATCCCTGTACTAATAGGTTCAGGTCTTTCTTATAACAATATCGAATCTCTTTATCCTCTTTGTGATGGGGCAATGGTTGGCACAGCATTAATGACAAATTACAGAATGGATTATGAGAAGGTTGCTCCATTCATGGATCGCATAAGGTCACTTCGTGGCTAGAGTTGCTGTCTTTGGAGATCTGTGTGTCGATCAGTATCCAAAACAAGGGTTAAAATTTCTCGGGGGCTGTGCATTTAATGTCACGGCAACATTTCAAAAATTAAATTCAAATTACACTTTTATTTCACTCATTGGTGAGGATGAATATACTGAAGCAATTGAAAAGTATCTTAATGACTCATCGATTGATTCATACCTTTTTCGAGTTCCTCATCCCAATCAAGAGATTGAAATTATTCTTGATGAAAATGGTGAAAGAAGTTTTGAAAATTATCAGAGTGAGATTTTAAACGTTCAGGTAAGTTTTGAATTTGATGAATTTGATTATGTTATCTCTCCATACTTTGATGAAATTAGATCACTCGTTTCTGGCTCATTAACGAGTTCGAAGCATAAAGTTTTCCTCGATTTACAAGATGGATTGAATATTTCAGAGAGTGAATTTCAGGGACTAAGTGAAAGAGCCTCTTATATCAATATGGGTAATGAGGTGTTCTCACACGACTTTCTGCTAAAAAGATCTGTGGATTGTATTATTACTGTAACTCTCGCAGAGAGAGGAAGCCGAGTTTACTCTCAAGGTAAGTACAAAGATATTGAGACAGCTAAGGTTGAAAATGTTGTAGACACAACAGGAGCTGGAGATAGTTTCTTTGCGTATGTTGCAAATGGGCTAATTAATTTTAATTTAAGTCTTGAAGACAGTGAACTTCATCAATTAGTTAAAGAGGCTAACTCATTTGCATCGAATATAATCAAATTTATAGGTCCAAATTCTAATTTATTCATGTTAGCTTAAAGAATGACTTTTTTAATTTATATTGGACTAGGTATTTTTGCAGGAACACTGTCAGGTATCTTTGGAATTGGTGGGGGACTTGTAATTGTTCCCACACTTCTTTTTTGCTTCAAGATTTTAAACTTTCCTGAAGAATATGCAATGCACATGGCGGTTGGAACATCGCTTTCAATCATTCTCGTGACAGTTGCTAACTCTATGTATGGCCATCATAAAAATAGTAATGTTGATTGGAGTATAGTAAAGAAAATATTTATTTCAATTGTAATTGGTGCGTTTGTTGGAAGTTTTGTTAGTAAGGATCTTGCTGCAGACACCCTGGAAGTTATCTTTTCAATCTATGTCGTAGTCGTGTCTTTAAAGATGTTCTCTGACATCAAAGTTGAAAGAGAACTCAAACCAACAAGCATGACCCTTTATAGTGTAGTTGGTTTTATTATAGGATTTAAATCAGCTCTTTTGGGCATCGGTGGTGGAACAATTAGTATTCCTTTTCTTACTTGGCGTGGACAACCAATGAAAAAAGCGGTCGGAGTCTCAGCTGCTCTTGGCATTCCAATCGCCCTTTCGGGGAGTGCAAGTTATATCCTAAATGGCTATGGTAATCCAAACCTTCCTGAATACAGCCTTGGTTATGTCTATCTGCCAGCTCTTGTTGGTGTCGTTCTTACAAGCTCATATTTTGCCAGAGTTGGAGCAAAAATATCTCACCGCTTACCACAGGCTCAGATGAAGAAGGGGTTTGCTATCTTTCTGATGATTGTCGCAATAAAGATGATTTATCAAAACCTACATGGTTAATTAAGTTATCTTAAATTAAGTAGAAAAATCTTTGGGACAGGAGTAAGGTTGGGAAATGAGCATTTACTTACTACTTACACTTGGCGCTCTATCGGCGTTTGGTCCATTGACAATAGATTTATATTTACCGGGTTTTAGTGCAATAGCAAAAGACCTTGGGGTTTCAGTTTCAGATGTTCAATATACGTTAACATCATTTCTTGCAGGACTTTCTGTTGGTCAACTTCTATATGGACCAATTTCAGATAAAATAGGAAGAAAGAAGCCGTTAATTTTTGGAATCATTGTTTATATTATTGCATCGATCGCAATTAGTTTTGCAACTACGCTTGAAGCACTTGTTGCATTAAGATTTATTCAGGCCCTTGGATCATGTGTTGGGATGGTCATTACACGCGCACTTGTTCGCGATATGTTCGAACCTAAAGAAGCGGCAAAAGTATTCTCTCTAATCATATTAGTTATGGGAGTTGCCCCAATTGTTGCACCTTTAATTGGTAGTCAAGTTCTATTATATGCTAGTTGGCGTCTGGTTTTTATTATCTTGGCAATCTTTGGTGCGCTAACGTTTGCTGGAGTACTTAGATTTGTCCCTGAAACAATTAAAGAAAAATCTCCGTTAAGTGTAGGGTTTAAAAATTATTATTATCTCTTTTTTGATAAGCAATTCATAGTAGCTACAATCATAAGTGGTACTACAATGGGAGCAATGTTCTCATATATATCGGGATCGCCGTTTGTTTTTATTAATATTTTTCAGGTAACGCCTAAAATGTATCCTCTTATTTTTGGTGGAAATGCGCTTGGGTTTATCGTTTTCTCTCAGATTAATTCAAGATTATTAAATATCTTCTCTCTTGAAAAAATTTTAGGGACTGCTGTCAGTATTTGTCTTCTTGCAAGTTCAGTAATGAGTGCAACATTATTCTTCAATCTTCCAGATGTAATTTTCTTTATTGCGCTTTTTATCTCGATAGCCTCAATTGGATTTGTACTTCCAAATATTACGGCCAAGGCCTTAGAGTACCAAAGAAAGAGAGCGGCCGTTGCCTCGGCATTGATGGGAAGTTTACAGTTCTTGATATCTTCAATTGGATCAATTCTTGTAACTGCGTTTGCAAATAATACTGCATGGCCAATGAATATTGTAATGGTCGGTTTTATGCTTTTATCGTTTCTTTTATATTTCCTTGGGATACATAAAAGCGCTTCTCAATAAATACTTGTTATCTACTCATGTCTTCTAGTAAGATATTAACAAATAAAGATGTGAGTAGTTATGAGTCCATTAGTAAAAAAATCTACAGGTGAATTTGAAGAGTTTGATGAGCAGAAGCTTCGTCGTTCTTTGAAACATGCAGGTGCAATACCTTCTGAAATCGCAAAAATAATTCAGCAGATTCGTCCACTTATTCATGAGGGGATTTCGACTAAGAGAATTTTTAATCATTCATTTAGATTGTTGAGAAGATACTCTCAGGAGTGTGCAAGAAACTATTCTCTTAAAAAAGCAATTTTTGAATTAGGTCCTAGTGGCTTTCTGTTTGAGAAATACGTTGCAGAAGTTTTTAAAGCAAAGGGCTTTAAAGTTAAAGTAGGTGTTGTTAAGAAAGGTTGCTGCGTAAAGCATGAAGTAGATATTATTGCATCAAGACCAGATAAGACCATTTATGTCGAATGTAAATTTCATAATCATCCAAATCGTAAAAATGATGTTAAGACTGCTTTATATATAAACTCAAGATTTCTCGACTTAAAAAATAATAAGGCAAATGAATTTGATGAGTTTTATCTCGTTTCGAATACATTATTTTCAAAAGATGCTGTTAAGTATGCAGATTGTGTAGGTGTGAAGCTATTGGGAATTAATAGCTCCTATGGTGATGACATCCAGGCAATCGTAAATAAATACCACCTTCACCCAATTACATCACTTCAAAGCTTAAAGAAGAAGCATATTCATGCGCTAATGAGTAGAGAAATCGTCTTAGCAAAAAGTCTACTGAAGCAGAAGAAAACATTGTTTGAACTAGGGCTCGATGAAATGGAAATTAAGCAAGTGTTTAGTGAAATTAAGAATGTGAGAAGATCATATGAATAGCAGTTTGAAATTTTTTGGTGGGGTTGAAACAGTAACTGGAAGCAAGCATCTTTTAAATATTAATGGTGCTAACTTTCTAGTTGATACAGGATTGTTTCAAGGTGAAAAATATATTGATAAGAAAAATGATGAGCCAATTGATCTAGATATTTTATCAATTGATGCTATTTTTATCACGCATGCTCATCTTGATCATTGCGGTTATCTTCCTTATCTCATTCGCAAGGGATATCGCAATAAAATATATGCGACGGCTGAAACACTTGAACTAATGAAAGTCAGCCTGGAAGACAGTGCAAAATTGATGAAGAATAAAAAAGAATCTAAGCACTACTATGACCAAAATGATGTTCATCGTGCGCTGTTGCAAGTTGAAGTTGTAAAGTGGGAAAAGTCACTAAGAATAAAAGGTGTTGAGATTACATATTATAGAGCCTCTCATATACTGGGCTCTTCTTTTGTAAACTTCAAAATAAAAGGGGAGTCAGTCACATTTTCTGGAGATCTTGGTCGATATCATTCTATCATGCAGATTGCCCCTCAAGATCTTTGCGACACAGATACATTGATTATTGAGTCAACTTACGGGAATCGAGATCACGCAGACGCAAATGCTGAAGATAAGTTGGCTGATATTATTACTGATGCGATCAAGTATAAGAGAACTGTTCTCATTCCGGCTTTTGCAATTGATCGTACACAGATGATTTTACATCTTCTGACAAAGCTAACAGCTCATTCCAATCTGCAAATACCAATTGTGTTATCTGGCTCGATGGGTATAAAGGTTACAGAGATTTATAAACGAAGTTCTGAATTCTTAAAAATCTCAGAAGAAGAGTTTGAGAATATTTTTAAAAGAATAAGAATTATCGAACACTCAAATGATTTAGAAAACTTTCTCGTAAAATCACAAGGACCGCAAATCATTGTTGCGGGAAGTGGGATGATGTCGGGAGGAACAATTCTTGCTCATCTTGAAGCTTTTGGTCAGGATGCGAATAATGTTATTGTTTTCACAGGCTTTCAAGCAAATGGAACTCTTGGAAAGCAACTTTTAAATGGTGATATGAATGTAAGAATTGAAAATCAAGAAATAAAAGTTTTTGAAGTACAGTCAAAAATTGAAAGTATAGAGGGCCTTTCTGCTCATGGCGATCGTAACGATTTACTTCGCTGGATAAAGTCTGGAAGAAAAGTACCTCAAAGAATTTTCGTTATTCACGGGGAAGATGACGCGAGGGAAGCATTTAAAGAATTTGTGGAAAAAAATACTGAAAGTAGCGCCATATGCCCGAGAGAAGGACTATTGTACGATATTTAGCGTATACTTTATAATTTTCTAATTGATGTTATAATAACTGCATGGAAAAAATTCAAAAAAAACTAATTATCAGAAATGCGGATGTTACAGATCTAAATCAAATCAATGCTATGGTTTCGAGAAGCTATAAAGACGAAAGTCTTGCTTATAAAGGAACGATGGTTGCATCACAAATTACACACTTCAAGCAAGGATGCTTTGTCGCAGAAATAGATGGCAAAATTGTCGGTTACTGTGCAACACTTAGAATTTCGGGAGAAAAATGCTTGAAAGAGCACTCTTGGAGAGAGATTACAGGTGGTGGCTTTGGCTCTACTCATGATTCTAAAGGTGAGTACTTATATGGTTATGAAGTGTGTGTTGATCCTGAGTATCGTAAGTTTAAAATAGGACAAAGATTTTATAATGAAAGAAAAAAGCTTTGTCGATTTTTAAGATTGAAAGGAATTGTTTTTGCTGGAAGAATGCCAAATTTGAAAAAAAGAATAAAGGAAGTTGGTTCAGTAGAAAATTATATTAAGGCAGTTAAAGAGAAAAAGATTAGAGATAATGTACTAAATTTTCAACTTCGTAACGGTTTTGAAGTAATTGGTTACATGAAAGATTATATTCCAGGAGACCTTGAGTCGATGGGATATGCATGTCACATGATGTGGAAAAATCCTGAATTTGAAGATGAGAATATAACTAATAGCAGTAAAAAAACTTATAAGCCTTCAATTGATGAGATCGGATCTGTAAGAGTTGCGACAGTTCAATATAAGCAGAGAAAAGTAAAATCAATAGAAGAATTTGAAGCGATGGTAACTTACTACGTCGATGTTTGCTCTGAATATAAATGTGACTTTGTTCTATTTCCAGAACTTTTTACATTGCAGCTTCTTTCTTTGGAACCAGAAGAACTTCCACATCATATTGCAATTGAAAAGATGGCTGAGTATACGCCAAAACTTACTGAGTTTTTTAAATTTTTAGCATTGAAATTTAATATCAATATTATCGCGGGCTCACACCCAGTGAAAAATTCGATGGGGGAGATGAATAATGTTTCATTTATCTGTTTAAGAGATGGGACAATTCATGAACAAGCGAAGATTCACCCGACTCCAAATGAGCAGTACTGGTGGAATATAAAAGGTGGTAAAGAGTTAAAAGCTATTCAAACTGACTGTGGTCCAATTGGGGTGCTGATATGTTTTGATAGTGAGTTTCCTGAGTTATCGAGATATCTCGTTGATCAAGGGATAAAAATTTTGTTTGTGCCATTTCTGACAGATGAGAGAAAAGGATATTGTCGTGTAAGGTACTGCTCTCAGGCCCGTGCCGTGGAAAATGAACTCTATGTTGTTATGTCAGGCTCTGTTGGTAATTTACCTAATGTACCAAATATTGATATTCATTACAGTCAAAGTTGTATTTTAACACCATGTGATTTTCCTTTTGCAAGAGATGGGATCGCCGCCGAAGCTACTCCAAATGTAGAAATGGTGTCATTTGCTGATTTGAGAATTGATACACTTGTTGAGTCAAGGAATACTGGTACGGTTCAGCTATTAAAGAATCGTAGGCATGATCTTTATAGTGTTGAATGGCATGGAAAATCTTAGTTTTTGAAACTATTGATATAAATTTGACCAGAGACTTCTCCATCTATGCGAATTTGTTGAACCTGAATAGATAGGCCTATTTCACTGTTTCTATATAGTTCTTGATTTTGTTGTTGAGTCTTATTGGTATAGGATAAAGCTGTAACGATTTTCGATACGCGTTCTTTAATAAATTCACATATGCGCTGATTAGGTGGTATTTGAAAATCACTTGAGATTGAAAAATTATCTATCTCAAAGTCGCACGCCATAATCATATCTATATTCAATAAAAGTATTAAAAGATATTTCATACTTATAATCGTATGACTTCTTTTGCGTAAGATAAAGTTAAGAATCTGTTAATGTTTTATTTAAGTTATAAATGTCGGCCGGTTTATATGCTAGTATGAATTTTTATTTAGGGATTTAGGGAGGGAACTTAATGATCCTCCCTATATCATTTTTATCCAGCGATAGTTTTATTTAAATTATCTGTCATTTCTTTAAGTGTAACAACCTGGCGTCTAAGTTGTTCAGATGTATGGGCCGTATCTTGAGACATTGTGCTGTTTTGTTGTGCCACTGAGTCTAGTTCGGTAACAGCAAGATTAATCTCTCTTACTCCATTAGATTGCTCGCCACTTGCTGTTGAAATTTCTTCAACCATTTCAGTTACCTTATTAACATCAAATACAATATGGTCAAAAATAGAAATACATTCATCAGCAATCTTTAGACCTGATTTGACTTTTTGCTCGCCTTGTCCGACTAAGTTTGCAATTCTCTCCTTCGAGTGTTTAATCGTTGTTTCTACTTGTTGAATACTTTTTTCTAACATTTCTGATATTTCGTTCGCAGAGTTTCCACTCATTGTTGCAAGATTTCCTACTTCCTCTGCAACAACGGCAAATCCTTTTCCTTGCTCTCCAGCTCTTGCAGCTTCTACTGAAGCATTGAAAGAGAGTAGCTTAGTTTGAAAAACGATATCGTTAATTACTTTTGTTTTTTCTCCAATTTCATTAATAACACGAACAATATTTTCAAGCTCCTTATTACTTTCATCAATTTGATTAACAATCTCAGTGTTACTGTTTGCGATATCTTGAATAGATGTCATCATTCTATTAATACTGTCTTTTCCCTCGTTTACCGACTGCTGACTTTTATGAGAAATTTTAATTGATTCTCTGGCATTTTGAGAATTTCTTTCAATCATGGCACTAGTCTCTTCAACAGATGAAGAGGTCTCTTGTAGTGCAGATGCTTGTTGTGTGGTACTTGAAGAAAGAGATTCACTAATTGATGACAACTTCCTTGCAACCTGGTCAATTGAGTCGGATTCTTCTTTAAGACCATTACTGATATTCGTAAGCTGCTTATTAAGTTGAATTGAAAAAAGGACACTTATAACTAGAGTAAGCAGTGCAATGATTGCAATTCCTATATAAATTTTTTGTTTGATATTCGACATCTGCTCTTGGATTGCACTTGTGTAAACCCCTGTTCCAATAATCCATTTCCATGGTTTGAAATATGCAATATAAGAAATTTTATCTTCGGGTGCTTCGCCTTTTCTTCTTTCGAATTGGTAATCAACATATCCCGTCCCTTCGGCTTTTTCAATTTCTTTGAAATTACTCATGTAGTTCTTCCCATTAGCATCAATAGAATTTGATCTGTCCTGCCCAACTATTTCATCTTTTAAGCCATGGGCCATTCCAATACCATTTTGGTACGCAAAGAAATAGTCCTTGTCTCCATATCTCAAAGTTTTGAAGAGCTGTTGTGTTTCAGCTTGTGCCTGTTTGTAGGTGATTTCTCCACTTTGCACTCTCGCATCGATTTTATGAAGCATTCCAATGACTACTTCAATAGCTGTTTTTATTTCTACTTTCTTTTGCTCAACAAAGAAGCTCTCATAACTTGGAATGATGTAAAACAGGAGGCCTAAAATGATAGGAACAAAAGCACCAAATACTAGTATTAATAATTTTACTTTTAGACTCTTTAGTTTCACAATTCTCTCCGTTATAGTAGTTTAAGAACTTATCGTTTCTTTTATTTTGAAAATAATACTGATTGATGAATTTTTATTATTAACTTTTATTAATATTTTGAGCTTTACTTTTATTTGAGGAGAATTAAATATGAATGAAATTAAATTATATTCTTTAGCAACTCCAAATGGACAGAAAATTTCGGTTGCCCTAGAGGAAATGGGACTGACCTACCAAGCGTATACAATTAACATCTTAAATGGCGATCAATTTACTCCAGAATTTGTTGCGATTAATCCTAATTCTAAAATACCTGCAATTGTAGATACAAATGGTCACCAAGTATTTGAATCAGGTGCAATACTTTTGTACTTAGCTGAGAAAACAGGATTGTTCTTATCATCAGATCCAATACTTAGAAGTGAGACACTCCAATGGTTATTTTTTCAAATGGGAGGGGTTGGTCCAATGTTTGGTCAGTTTGGTCACTTTTATAAATATGCTGGTGAGAAATGTACTCATCCATATCCAGTAGAAAGATATACAAATGAAACGAAGAGATTACTTGGTGTTGTTGATAAGAGGCTAGAAGGAAGAACATTCTTAGTTGGTGAAGAATATTCAATTGCGGATATGGCAATTTTTCCTTGGGTTCTATGCCTTGATAAATTCTATAATGCGAGCGAGTACCTAGGATTAAACGACTTTAAAAATATCAAAGGTTGGTTGGAGCGAATCTTGAGTCGTGATGCAACACAGAGAGGCCTAACGGTTTGTTCGATTAGTTAAGCCTCATCCCATAGGTTTTCGTATGTATATGGACCACCTTCAGGAGTGAAGAAGCGTCCATTTACATAACGATAATTTCTATCAAGTTGATCAATAATTTTAAGATCTGAAGATACAAGTTCAAAGTCTTGCGACTCTAAATTCTCTTTTGCCCTTGCAGGTGTTACTGTCTTTGGTATGACAATCGTTCCTCTTAATATAGACCAGTTTAAAATAATTTGAGCTGGAGTTTTCTGATATTTTTTTGCTAATTCTACAATCGTTGCATCTTCAATTAATAGAGGCTCATCTGAAGCTAGCATTTCTGCTGGTCTGCCAGCTGATCCAAGTGGACAGTAACAAGTTAAGGCTATCCCATTCTTATTACAGTAATTAACTAATTTATTCTGTGCTAAGTAAGGATGAAGTTCTACTTGATTCATTACTGGTTTTACTTCAGCTTCATTTATTAACTGATCCAATTTTTTAATCGAGAAGTTTGAAACACCAAGTGATTTTGTGAGTCCTTTTTTATAAGCATCTTCCATTCCTTTATATGTTTCAAGTATTGGAAGTTCTTCAAGGGAAATATAATCTTCTGTTTTTTGGGGAAAGCCGACTTCTTTCTTGATGGCAACTGGCCAGTGCATAAGATAAAGATCAAGATAATCAAGTTGAAGGTCTTTTAATGATCTTTCTAACTCTGGTACAACGTCTACACGGGCATGACTGTTGTTCCAAAGTTTTGAGGTGATAAAAAGATCTTCACGCTTTACGATTCCTTCATCCATCACTTCTTTCAAAGCACGACCAATTTCATCTTCATTTCCATAAACTGTTGCACAGTCAATATGGCGATATCCAATTTTAATTGCCTCTTTTACTATGTTATAAACTTCATTGGGTTTTGAAAGCCATGTTCCAAGGCCAATCATAGGAATTGTCTTATTATTGTTTAAGTTCTTTGTTTTCATGTATTTATTCTAAACACATTCTCTGTTTTTTCACAATAGTTCTTGAGGGAAAGGGTGCAATAAAATTTGTTTTCTTGGCGTTTAGATAACTGTTAAACTATTGGGGTTTTTACCCAATAACATACAGAGGTATTTCATGGAAAAGAAAAGAGGAACTACTAATAGTGATTGGTGGCCAAATCGTTTAAAGTTAAACATTCTTCGTCAACATTCAAACCTATCAAATCCGATGGGTGAGGATTTTGATTATGCAAAAGAGTTTAATACTCTTGATCTTAAGCAAGTAAAACAAGATATTGAAAAAGTAATGACAACATCACAAGATTGGTGGCCAGCTGACTACGGTCACTATGGACCATTTTTTATTAGAATGGCTTGGCATAGTGCTGGAACGTACCGTACTGCAGACGGTCGTGGTGGTGCTTCAACTGGAACACAAAGATTTGCTCCATTAAATAGTTGGCCAGATAACGTTAACCTCGACAAGGCAAGACTACTTCTTTGGCCAATCAAAAAGAAATACGGAAATAAAATTTCATGGGCCGATTTAATGATTCTCGCAGGTAACTGTGCATTAGAATCAATGGGATTTAAAACAGTTGGTTTTGCTGGCGGGCGTGAAGATGTTTGGGAACCAGAAGAAGATATTTACTGGGGTGTTGAATCAGAATGGTTAGCAGATAAGAGATATAGTGGAGAGAGAGATTTAGAAAACCCTCTTGCTGCAGTACAGATGGGTCTAATTTACGTTAACCCTGAAGGGCCAAATGGAAACTCAGATCCTCTCGCTTCTGCAAAAGATATTAGAGAAACATTCGCAAGAATGGCAATGAATGATGAAGAAACAGTTGCTCTAATTGCTGGAGGTCACACTTTTGGTAAGTGTCACGGTGCAGGTGATCCAAAGAATGTTGGACCAGAACCTGAAGCAGCTGAAATTGAACTTCAAGGTTTAGGCTGGAAAAATAAAATGGGTACTGGTGTCGGTGTTGATACAATTTCATCTGGACTTGAGGGTGCTTGGACAAAAAATCCAATTAAGTGGGATAATAATTATTTTGAAAATTTATTTGAGTATGAGTGGGAACTAACGAAAAGCCCTGCTGGTGCTCATCAGTGGAAACCAAAAAATGGTGAAGCTTCTGATAGTGTTCCTGATGCGCATGATAAGTCAAAGAAACATGCTCCAATGATGGCGACAAGTGACCTCGCTCTTAGAATGGATCCGATCTATGAAAAAATCTCAAGAAAATTTTATGAGAATCCAAAACTTCTTGAAGAAGCATTCGCAAAAGCTTGGTTTAAATTAACTCACAGAGATATGGGCCCTATTTCTCTTTATCAAGGAACTGAAATTCCAAAAGAAGAATACCTTTGGCAAGACCCGCTACCAAAAGCAGGGAAGTCACAGTTAAGTGATAGTGATATCGAAGAACTAAAAAAACTAATCATGGCAACAGGTCACTCTGTCGCAGATCTAGTTTCTGTAGCCTGGGCTTCAGCTTCAACTTTTAGAGGTTCTGATAAAAGAGGTGGAGCTAATGGTGGACGTATTCGTCTTGCTCCTCAAAAAGACTGGGCAGTTAATAATCCTGCAACTCTTAAAAAAGTTCTCGATTCTCTTGAAAAAATACAAAAAGAATTTTCTAAAAAAGTATCAATGGCAGACTTAATTGTACTTGCAGGTTGTGCCGCTATCGAAAGTGCTACTGGAAATAAAGCAAAGGTTCCATTTTTTCCAGGAAGAGTTGATGCGAATCAGGAGCAAACCGATATCGAATCATTTGCAGTTCTTGAACCAATTGCTGACGGATTTAGAAATTATGCAAAAGGTAAATATACTTTTAGTGAAGAAGAGCTTCTTGTTGATAGAGCACAACTTCTAAGTTTAACTGCTCCAGAAATGACTGTACTTGTTGGAGGAATGAGAGCGCTTGGTGTTTCTTGTCATGGAGCATTCACAAGTACGCCAGGAAAATTAACAAATGATTTTTTTACGAATCTTCTTGATATGGGAATAACTTGGAAAGCTTCGTCCAAGGATACTGGAGTTTTTGAAGGGACAGACAGGCGTGACGGTAAACTTAAGTGGACAGGAACAAGAGTTGATTTAATTTTTGGATCAAATTCAGAGTTAAGAGCAATCGCGGAGGTATATGCTTGTGAAGGATCACAAGACCGTTTTGTTAAAGATTTTATCGCGGCTTGGAATAAAGTAATGAACTTGGATCGTTTTGATTTGAAAAAGTAGTTTTTTGCCGTCTCGGGTCATTTGGTCCGAGACGATCTTGTAGACATCATAAAATATTCATCTTATCGTAATTTAATAACTTGGAGAGAAGATGACTCAAAATATCTATTGTATTGGAAGAAATTATCGTGCCCACGCTGAAGAATTAGGAAATGAAGTTCCAAAGTCGCCAGTCGTTTTTTTGGCTACTGTTAGCTCTCTTCGTAGTTTTGAGCCAGCTCCAATTGCTTTTGAGGATGAAACTTTCAATTTTGAAGCTGAGCTCGTTTTAAAAATCGCGCGTGATCATTTTCTTGGAGAGAAAATGGGGAAGGATTCAATTGAGGCTATCGCTTGTGGATTAGATCTTACTCGTCGAGAGGAACAAGCCAAATTAAAGAATAAAGGACTTCCATGGACAACAAGTAAGTCATTTCTTGGTTCAACAATCGTTGGTGAATTTTTTGAAGTTTCTAAATTTCATAATTTAAATTCAATTAAATTTGATTTTTATGTGAATGGAAAGCTTAGGCAAAGTGGTGATACTTCTAATATGATTTTTTCTTTTGCAGCGATAATAAATTATCTAAATACATTCTCTCCTCTTAAAAAAGGTGATTTCATTTTTACCGGAACGCCAAGTGGTGTTGGAGAAATTATTAAAAATGATAAATTCGAATTTCATTTTCTGGAAAATAATGAAGTATGTAAGGGACAATTGTAACACTTAATTTTTTTCTATTATTTCAAGATTATATTTTAAGCCTGAGGGGTATAGTCGGACTTTTAAATCCCTTAGGGCAAAGACGAACTCGCTCACTTACTAAATTAATTTAATCTAAATAATACATCTCTTATGTCGAAAGGTTTCTATATATAGTTTACATATAGGAGTATCGCAATGAGTACAAAATCCAAGGAAGTTTTTGAGTTAGCTGATGGATACGATTCTGGAAAGCTTTTGGCGATTGATTCGAATTTTGCCGTCATTGAGTTTAATCCAGATGGGACAATCTTGACGGCAAATGAAAACTTTTTGAATTTTATGGGTTATGACCTCAATGAAATAGAAGCTCGACATCATAAAATGTTTTGTACTGAAGAACTAGTAAATAGTTTCGAGTACAAACAATTTTGGGGAAAACTTGCTAAGGGGGAATCTCAAATAGGTGAGTTTAAAAGAATTACTAAAAATGGATGTTATGTATGGTTACATGCCTCTTATACACCTATTAAAGATAAAAGTGGAAAAGTTGTTAAGGTCGTAAAATTTGCGCAAGATATTACTACACAAAAAGATCAAGAGGCAATGAATCGTGGAATTCTTGAAGCAGTTTCAAGAGCTCAGGCCGTGATTGAGTTCAATTTAGATGGAACAATTAAAACTGCAAACGACAATTTTTTAGCTACTCTCGGATATCAGTTAAGTGAAATTGAAGGAAGACATCATCGTATGTTCTGTGAACCAGAATATGCAGACTCTAATGAATATGCAAATTTTTGGAGAAAACTGAATAACGGAGAAATGTTTTCTGGAGAATATAAGCGAATTGGAAAAACTGGTAGAGAAGTGTGGATTAATGCTTCCTATAATCCGATTTTTGACGCTGATGGAGAGGTTGTTAAAGTTGTTAAGTTTGCAACAGATGTGACAGCTACTAAAATTCGCAATGCTGATTTTGAAGGACAGTTGAAAGCGATAGATATTTCTCAAGCGGTTATTGAATTTGACCTTGATGGAAAAATTTTAAAAGCGAATCAAAATTTCTTAAAAACATTAGGTTATTCTTTAGATGAGATAAAGGGACAACAGCATAAAATTTTTTGCGAACCAGAATACGCAAACTCAACGGAGTATAAGCAATTTTGGTTGAAGCTTAAAGGGGGAGACTTTGACGCTGGAGAATATAAACGAGTTGGAAAAGGTGGACGCGCTGTCTATATCCAAGCTTCTTATAACCCTATTCGAGACGTAAATGGTAATGTGTATAAAGTCGTGAAATATGCAACTGATTTAACAAAAGAAAAAGAATTATACAATAATCTTGTTAATACATTTGATGAAGCAACAATTGAACTGAGAGCGTCTGCTCAAGGTCTTGCTTCGGCAGCAACTCAGATGAATCAAAATGCTACTGTAACTCTAGAGCAATCAACGTTAGCATCTGAATCAACTCGCGAAGCGACTCTGGGCCTTTCAAATGTATCAGCTAGTACGGAAGAGCTTTCTGCTTCAATTGGCGAAATCACTAAATCATCAAATAAAGCATCTGAATTTTCAACTGAAGCTAAGAAGAAGTCAGAATCAGCAAATAAAACAATACAAGAACTTGGTGTCGCGTCAGAGGATATTGGAAATGTTGTAAAAGTAATCAGTTCGATTGCTCAACAGACAAATCTTCTTGCTCTCAACGCTACAATTGAAGCCGCTAGAGCAGGGGATGCTGGAAAAGGATTCTCAGTTGTTGCTAACGAAGTTAAAGAACTCGCAAAACAAACGGCTCATGCAACTGAAGACATTTCAAATAAAATTATAAATGTACAAGCCTCGACTAGTTTGGCGGTCGCTTCAATAGGAGAGGTATCTGAAATTATCGATCAATTGAGCCAGATTGCTTATTCGACAGCTACTGCCGTTGAGGAACAAAGCGCTACGACCAAAGAAGTTAGTAGAATCTTATCAGAGTCAAACGGAAATATGGAAAACATTACTAATGTTATCCATGAAGTGTCGATGGCCGCAAATGAGAGTTCTCAATGTGCTAATAAGACTTTAGAGTCAGCTCAAAAGTTGAGTGAACTATCTGAGATACTAAAAGTTTTAATTGATAAAGCTAAGGCTGCATAAAAAAGGGGCAATAATAATTGCCCTTTAATTTTTATTTCTTTCCCCTCCAAAGAAGGTTGTTCTTTCGAGATCGACACCAAGAATATATCTTGAATCAGGACTTAAAATAAAATATCCGGCCTTTGGAATTTTATTAAAAAATATATTGTCATTGTCTGGTTTAAAGTCAATATCTTGGTTGTAACCAAATTGATAAAGCTGTGACTTCATATCTGTATAGCCGATAATTCCTTCTGTTTTTCCATACCTGTTACTTATCGATTTAAACGTTGCAAATTTTTTATTCTTATATTCTTCCACAGACACAGTTGCTTCGCCGAGTCTTTCGATACTTCCATCTGGGGAAACATCGAAGCTATGATTATTCCATAATCCCGATATATTAAAGTCTTTAACCTGCGGGAATGACTCACCTTTTTGAGCAATAAAAAAGAATGTTGTATTATCTCCTCCGATAATGGTCGTTTTGTCATTTGACAGTATCATTGCAACATTTGTGAGGTCGCGAAGATTAATATCTTCGTTGAAGTCTAAGTTTGCTCGGAAGTAATTAGTCTCAGTATTTTCAAGTATGATAGAATTTTTTATTTCATCGTATTCTTTACTTATATTAAATTCTCGGGAATCTGTTTGAATCTCTTCTGTTACAAAGTATTTTTTGATTTTGACAAAGTGATCAAGGGAAAACTTTTTGAAGTATGCTTTCCCGTCTTCCTTTTTTACTATTTGAAAACTTATTGTTCCACCGAATGTCTCTGATCCAATAGAAGTAATAAATCTTCCTTGAAATGGTGTCGGTGTAACTTCTGGTTTTTGTACTTCTGGTTGATCTGTTGCATCTGTAACATCGTTGATGGTAGTAGGACCATTACTATTAAAGGCAGAAATTTCAATTTTTGAGTCTGAGCAACTGCAAAGTAGAAGTAAAAATATATAACAAAATTTCATGGGGTACTCCATTTAATTTGGTGACAAATATATTCTCGCATAGATAAGAGAATATAGTTTAGAGAATTCGAGAAATCTGTTTAGATTTATCTAAAAAACAATATGTTATATGTTTTTTGCCTGTTATATTAGTAGTTTACATCTTTATTGTGAACTTTATGTCAATTCAATGATACAGATCTTATCAGTACATAGTTTTTTGATATAATATGTTTTATGCTAGCATTTTACATTCTATTATCAGTTTTTGTGTCATTTATGTGCTCACTCCTCGAAGCCGCTATTTTAAGTGTAACTCCGACTTATCTCGCCACTTTGAAAGTAAGTAACGAATCATTATATAAGAAGCTATCTTATCTAAAGGAAGATATCGAAAAGCCATTAGCTGCAATCTTAACATTTAATACAATTGCTCATACGATTGGTGCTGCAGGGGCAGGTGCTGAAGCCCAAAAATTGTGGGGGAATGAATATCTCTCAATCTTTTCAGCTATCCTTACTTTTATTATTTTATTTTTTAGTGAGATTATTCCCAAGTCAATTGGTGCTAGGAATTGGAAATCAATTCTTCCTATTAGTTATTATATTTTATTACCAATGACGATTCTTTCTCTACCGATTGTATGGATTTCAATAAAAATTTCGAAGATTATTAAAGGAGATGCGGTACTTGATATTGGTCGTGATGAGATACCTGCAATGGCGGAGCTTGGAGTTACTTCTGGGACAATAAAGGAATCAGAGTTTCGAAGCCTAAAATCAATACTTGATTTTGCTAATTTACGACTTCGAGATGTTTTAAAACCTGCTGATGAGGTTGTCGGAATTTCACGAAATTTACACATCAATAAAGCGTTAGATGAAATCAATCAGAATACTTTCTCAAGGCTTATTGTTTTTGGTCTCAACCGTGACGATGTTAAAGGTTATGTGATGAGAAAAGATATCCTCCAAGCCATCATCGAAAAGAGGGATGTTAAAATTAAGGATATTGCACATAAAATTTTGATTCTTCCAGAAAAGACTCGCGCGCAGGTAATGTTTGATCGCCTGCTTGCAATGAAGGCTCATATCGCAGCTGTTATTGACGAGGAAGGAAATTTTCTTGGAATAATTACACTTGAAGATCTTATTGAAAGACTTGTTGATACTGCGATTTTTGATGAGTTTGATATAGACTCTTAAATCTTGTCATGAAATAGCTAAACGGTCATAATCTATTTTAAGAGACTTGGAGGAAAAAGAGTGAACTTAAGATTAGATAATGGCTACATGATCCGCGAGATGGATGAAGCATCATTCTTTGAAATGCAGGCTCCTTTTCGTTCAGTTCTCTTTGAAGATGATCACTCACTCTTTCCTGCTGAGTATATGTCAGAGAAGGAAAAAGAAAGTGTTGGTAAGCTTCGCCAAAACCTATCAAAAGACACATATAAGCTCTATCTCGGAGTATTTGACCCTGGTGATAACTTTGTTGGTTGGCATTGTGGATTTCAAGAAAATGCTTTTACGTTTTATATGACTAATTCGGCTATCTTCAAGGAACATAGAAGAAAAGGTCTTTATTCCTCACTCTTAGATTTTGCGATTGAAACTTTAAAGGGGAAGGGATTTCAAGTTATATACAGTCGTCATAATGCTACAAATAATGCAGTGATTATTCCAAAGCTTAAGGCTGGATTTGTCATTACTAATTTGGAGCTCGACGATGTTTTTGGAGTGCTTGTTCACTTAAAGTATTACGTTAATAAAATAAGACGTAAAATTCTCGACTATCGTGCTGGACAATTAAGTCCAGATGAAGAATTAAAAAAGCTTTTTAAAATGTGAAAAATTCGGAGTTGGGTTGAGTATATATTACTAAATTTCATTTGGAGCTCTAATGAATGGATTGATTAAGAAAATAATATCTCCTCGCGCTAAAGATCTTGGTGGCTTTGAGGTAAAAAGAATTCTTCCGATTGTTGGCCAGAGGATGGTTGGCCCCTGGATATTTTTTGATCATATGGGACCTGCAACATTTAAAAAAGGCGAAGGTGTTAATGTCAGACCTCATCCTCATATTAACCTTGCAACAGTCACATATACATTTGATGGCGAGATTTGGCACCGTGACTCTCTTGGAAATAGCGAACCGATTAGACCTGGAGAATTGAATCTGATGGTGGCGGGAAAAGGAATTGTGCACTCTGAACGCACAAGAGAAGAGTTGCGTGTTTCTGGTCAAAAGCTTGATGGTTTACAACTTTGGATGGCCTTGCCAGAAGATTTAGAAGAGATTGACCCTGACTTCCTTCATTATGGTGCTGATGAGATTCCCTCTGTTGTTGAGAGTGAAGTTCCTGTCAGAGTGATGATTGGTGAGGCCTATAGAGTGAAATCTCCTGTAAAACAATTTGCATCAACTCTCTATCTTGAAGCTCGAATGAAAAAAGGACAAACATTAATTCTTCCTGACGCTCAAGAGAGAGGAGTATATATGGTCAAGGGGTCATTAAAAATTGATAACCAGGTCGTTGATCAATATCATATGGCAATATTAAGAGAAGGAGCAAAGGTTATGGTTGAAGCTGTTGAGGACACATTCTTAGCGGTGATTGGCGGTGAGAAATTAACTGAACGCTACATGGAATGGAATTTTGTTTCAAGTCGAAAAGAGCGAATTGAGCAAGCTAAAAAGCAATGGCAAGATGGAAAATTTCCAAAAGTAGTTGGAGATGAGGAAGAGTATATTCCATACCCGTAGGTTTAAATGAAAACTAATTTGAAAATTACTAATATAAGAAAAGATACCTATTATCATCTATTGAATATGAGTTGGATAAATCTTATCCTCTTTGTTTTTATTCTCTATGTTTTTAGCAACATTATTTTTGGTACTGTTTATACATTAATTCCAAAATCTATCGGAGGGAGAACTCCTGGATTTTTGGAAGCCTTCCATTTCAGTGTACAAACAATGTCGACAATTGGTTATGGTGCCCTAAGTCCGACAGGTATTATTGCTAATATTATTGTAATGTTTGAATCATTCTTTGGTCTTATTGGTGTTGCTGCAATGACTGGGATAATTTTTGCAAAAATTAGTCGTCCTAAGGCAAGAATACGATTCTCTAAAAATCTATTGATAACAGATCACGATGGTATAAAAGCCGCTTGTTTGAGAATTGGTAATACTCGAGGAAATGATATTGTTGAAGCCAAAGTTCATCTGTCAGCGCTTTTTAATGAGGTGACAAAAGAAGGTGAGAAAATGCGACGAATCTATAATTTGGATCTGAGACGCAACTATAGTCCTTTCTTTAAATTAAGTTGGTTAATTGTACATAATATTGATGAGAGTAGTCCTCTTTACAATTATGAGAATTCTACACGTAGCCTTGTTGGTCTTATGCTTACTGTAACTGGTCATGATGGAACTTATTCGACAACTGTTTATGATCAGCATATGTATGGAAATGATGATATCGTGAGAGATAAGTATTTTGCCGATATTATGAGAGAGGTATCTCAAGGCTCTTTCGAAATTGATTATGATAAATTTGATGAGTTGAAGTAGCTTGGAGTTATGATTTGATTGATTATTTGATGATACCAAAGAATCGATTTATCTGGTTATTACTTGCCCTGCAGGGTGGTTTTATTAATATTGGTGGATTACTCACTGTTCATTTATTTGTTTCTCATGTCACCGGATTTGCTGCCCATTTCTCCGTTGCCTTATCTCTTGGACAAATGCTTAAATCTTTGTATTTTGTACTTGTTCCCATTTTCTTTTTATTAGGAGCTGTTTTTAGCTCTTTATTCACAGAGGTACAAAGAGAGAAGAATATAAGTCCGAAGTATTACGTGACAATGTTCGTGTTGTTTCTCATCTATATGACTGTATCCATTGGTGGTGAGTTTGGAGTTTTGGGAGTTTTTGGAGAACCATTTATAAATATCCGAGATTTTATATTACTGATTCTATTGTCATTTTCTTGTGGATGTCAAAACGCCTTGGTTACTCATTATTCTCGTTCGATAATAAGAACAACGCATCTGACAGGAATCACTACTGATTTAGGAATAGGTATCGCTAAGTTTTTTGTTTCTAGAAATAGTAACGAAGGAAAACTAAATAGAATAAGACTTGAAATAATTATTTCTTTTGTATTAGGAAGCTTACTCGGTAGCTTGATTTTTCCAAAATATAAATTTTTGTCTTTTTTATTTCCAGCTGTGATTAGTGGATTTATCGGAATTAAACTATATCTAAATTACGAAAAAGTATAATGCTTGGAGCAAGTTAATTTGAGGGTGAAATGAAAAAGAAATTAATAATAGTTTTAATGTTTATGAATTCAGCTGTCTTTGGGAGTGTTAAGCTTGAAGAAATCGCTAGTGGCCTAAGAGTAGTATGGGGAATGGACTTTATTGATAACGAGACGCTGATTTTTACTGAAAAATTGGGGAAATTAAAAATCTTAAATTTGAAAACAAAAGAGATTAAAGAGATCTCAGGCGCGCCTGAAGTTTATAAGCGTGGACAAGCAGGTCTTTTAGATATAAAGCTTCATCCTAAATTTGCATCAAATAGAAGAGTCTATATTACGTATTCTAAATCGATCAGTGAAGATAATATTACCACTGCGATTGGTTACGGAATACTTGAGGGGCTTCAACTGAAAGATTTTAAAGATATCTTCGTTGGGAAAGGAAATTCTAGTACAGGTTATCATTTCGGATCTCGTATGTCCTTCTCAGGGGATAATACGATTTACTTCACAATCGGAGACAGAGGACAGAGGGATAATGCACAGAATTTACAGAATCATTTTGGAAAAGTTTTACATATAAATGATGATGGAAGTATTCCGAAGAATAATCCCTTTATTGATCAAAAAAATGCGTTACCTGAAATATGGAGTTATGGACATAGAAATCCTCAAGGACTTGTCTATGATATGAATTCAAAAACTTTATATGAAATGGAGCATGGTCCTCGTGGAGGAGATGAAATAAATATTATTCAAAAAGGTAAGAACTACGGATGGCCTTTAGCCTCATATGGTAAAGAATATGCACTACCAGTTAGTGTGGGTGATAAAAAAGTTAAGGGAACTGAGCAGCCTTTAAAATTTTATGATCCTAGTATTGCACCTAGTGGGCTTATCTATTACCAAGGTAGTCGGTATAGCGAATTTAAAAACTCTTTAATCTCTGGAGCTTTAAAGCTAACTCATATGAATGTGTTTAATCTTGCTAACAAAAAAGAAACTCGATATTTTGAAGATAAGAAGCAGAGAATGAGATCAATTGCAATCTCCCCTGATGATTATATTTATATTTCAACAGATGGCGGAAAAATCTATAAAGTTGTTCAGTAAGTATAAAGATACAGGCTTGATAATATAAGAGGGAGACAAAGACCTCCCTTTTAGACTTAGCTCACAAGCAGATGACTATTTTATTCAGCTAAAGCTAAAATCAAATAACTGACAGCTTTTAAATTCTCCAAGTGCTCTTTTAATTGTGGGGTATATTCTTGTGGAAGAGATTGCAATAGATAACTCAGCAACTTGTTCAGCGGTATAATTTTTACTTATTTCTTTTTGTAATTCTAAGTGACCATCTTGATTTGCCGCTACAGCTTTCGCGAATTGATATATTTGTTTATATCTATCCTCTAAATTCTCTGGTGCCTTGATAATATTTTTTACAAGATTCTTATTGACTCCCGCTTCAAGTGCCATCGTAATATTTAGTTGTACACAAGCACCACAGTCTTCAGTTAACATTGCGGCTATTTTTGCTGTCCAAAGTATATCTGTCGGTAGCGACTTTCCAACTTGCCCCATTGGTAGAAAGTCTACAAATGCTTTAAAGGCTTCCGGCGCATCTTTTGCTAGTTTTCTCATATAGTTACAGTCGTAATTGTAATGAGACTCAAATTGATCAATAAATTCCATATTTCCTCCTTATTGTATCTTTAGACGATAGAGGTCTTTAATTTGTGACAAATAAAATTATATTATTTTTAATGTCACATTTTATCGCTATAATTCGTCTTAGTTATGATGGAAGAATTTAAAAAATACAGAGCTTTATTAATGGCCATTTCTTATCGAATGATGGGCACCTTTACGGAAGCAGAGGATATTGTCCAGGAAGTAAGTATTGAGTGGTTTAATACTAAAAGAGAGGAAATATTAAATCCGAAAAGTTGGCTTGTTCGAGTCACTACAAATAAGGCCATCGATGCACTTAAAAAAGCGTATCGAAAAAGAGAAATTTACACGGGAACGTGGTTGCCGGAAATTATGCCTGATTCACTGATTACTTGGGAAGACGATTTAGATATTAAGGAATCGTTAAATACATCGTTTCTGATTCTCTTAGAAAATCTTTCTCCAAAAGAAAGAGCCGTCTACTTATTAAGCGAAATTTTTGAGTATAACTCTCATGAAGTGAGTGAATTATTGAATTCCACTGAAAGTAATTGCCGAAAAATTAAACAAAGAGCAAAGGAAAAGATTAAAAATAGAAATCTTGCAAAAAGTGAAACAAGTGAAGAGTCCTTAAAGATTGTAAGAGAGTTATTCGATGCTCTACGATTAGGTCACAACGATATTGTTGAAAATCTACTTCTACCAGATTCTGAGTTTTGGTCTGATGGAGGCGGAAAGGTCTCTGCTGCACGAAACATTATAATAGATATAAATAAGATATCTCGTTTTCTCACAACTATTTTTAAAAATTTAGAAAATGATGAATTTACTTATAAATATGATTTTACAAATGTTAATGGTCTTCCTGGACTTGTGTTCTCAAAACAAAATAGCAAGAAACTTTGGAATCTCGAAACAGTCTTTTCATTCGAGATTGAATGTGGAAAAGTGTCTCGGATTTATGCTCAAAGAAATCCAGATAAAATTTCCTATGTTGAGAATATTTTTTTATAAATGACATTTCGTTGAGAGAGAGAATGTAAGTTTTATTAAGATGGACAATAAAAATTAAATATTATATTAATTTTAATATGTGTAGATTAGTTCGTTATTCCATTTCTATTTCAATTCTATGGTGGCCTAGCGCCTCTTAAATCTTTATTTATTCAAATTTTTAATTTTTATCATTCAAAAATCTATGGAGATAGATATGTTTAAATATATTATGGCGGCAATATTTGCGGCTTCGGCAGCCTATGGTAATTCAGCTCTTGTTGGAACTTATGATTTAAAAGTAAATATTAATAATAATTTCTTTGATGATATTTTTGAGGTCAAAGAAATTTTTCATGGGAAAATTTTGGGAACATTTGAGGTTCCAAATATCTTCAAATCTCGCTTTGATGGAAAAATCCTTGATGGAAAGATCGTAGGGAGTTTTACTGCAATAGAAAATGGAAGTGAATTTGAAGTTATTTTAAGGGCAGAGCCTGGTAAAGAGGCATGCGATTTAAGTGGAACTCTACAATCTGAAGACCAAGTCTTTGGTACTTTTATTGGAAAGAAGAGAGGTTGTGATGAATAGTGTTCTAGAACAAGTTTATGCCCATCGTTCAATTCGTAAATATCAAGATAGAGATATTGAGCAAGATGTTCTTGAGAAAATTCTTGAAGCTTCTACTTTTGCATCGACATCTGGAAATATGCAGGCCTATTCAATAATTGTCACAAGATCTAAGGAGCAGAAGAAAAAGATGTTGAAGGCGCATTTTAATCAGCCAATGCTGATGGATGCACCTGTATTTCTAACTTTTTGCGCAGATTTTAATCGTATGCGAAAATGGATTAAGCATAAAGAAGCTGCAAATAATTTTGATAATTTTATGAGTTTTATGATTGCGACAATTGATGCGACTTTAGCTAGTCAAAATGCAGCTTTGGCCGCTGAGAGTTTGGGGTTAGGGCTATGTTATATGGGGACAACGTTGGCGAGTGCAGATAAAATAGGTGAAGTGCTTAAGCTTCCAAAGAATGTTGTTCCTATTGTGGGGTTTTCTTTGGGTTATGCTGATGAACGTCCTGAGATGAGAAGTCGACTTCCTTTAAATTCGATTGTTCACTATGAGACTTATAGCAATTATACAGATAATGAATTAGACGAGATTTATTCAGATAAAGAGAGAGAAGGTCTTAAGCGTTACAGGTCTGATACCGAATTAAATAAGAAGCTTAATAAGCTTGGGATTGAAAATTTGGCTCAGATTTATACTCAATTAAAATATACAGAGGAGTCCCATATTAAGTATAGTGAAGATTTACTAAGTTATATAAAGGAGCAATGTTTTATTTGATCTATATCAGCGTAAGATAGATTAGAGTTAGATGTATTGAAGTAACCTGATAGAGGAGGTAATTAACCACTCCATCTTTTTCGAATTTATATAGTTTCTTGTTGGTGATTCGAGATGAGATTCATAATCATATGTGGATTTATCTCTAATTAAGTTAGAGTATTTGCAATCTTTCACGTTGAATATCTAGAGTTGGAGCGTTATTTTCTTTGGATATTTATTGTCTGGGGTCAGTATTTTTGATGTTGCTGTCCCCATTTTACTGAGTCGCGTTTATATGGATCTAAAGATGTAGTCATTTTTCATGTGCCTTAAGTAAAATAAATGATACTTGACTGAAAAGTTTTGTTTTGTTCCAAGTCTTAATTAAAATTAATTTTTGTACGATATGAATTGAAAGGACAGGTTCATGACATCGAATAAGTATGATAAAGATTTAGTAGAAGATCTGAAGTCTCTGCACCAGGTTCTCACGAAGAACTATCATTGCGAAGATGATTTATTTCAGGAGTACTTAGCAATTGGTAAAAAGTTATTTGCTCTTGAAACTGGGATAGTAAGTCGTATAGAGAATGAAGAATATAAAATTCTATCCTATTCTTCTCCTCTGGCAGGGTTAGAGAATAACCAGGTTTTTCCTCTACAGGATACTTATTGTCGAGAAGTCTTTGAGAAAATGGACACTGTCGCTTTTCCTCATGTCGGTTCAGTTCAGAGAATGTGTAACCATCCTGTTTACGTCAACATGAAGCTGGAGTCGTATATCAGTACACCAATATTTGTGAACGACGAAATTTTTGGAACAATAAACTTCACAGATCGAAGCATTCGTTTAGAGGGATTCACTTCCCATCAATTAGAGCTTATTGAAATAATGGCTAAAACAATAGGACGCTTTTTAGAAGCCAAAATTTACAAAGAAAAACTAAAAAGTGCAAATGAAACAATAAGTAGATTCGTCGGTGTAGTTGCGCACGATTTGAGAAACCCATTAGGGAGTATTTTGTCATTGTCTGAATTAGTTTTAGAAGAGACAAAAGAAAATATGACAAGAGAGTACATTACACTTGTTGAAGAAGCCGCAACTTATTCGATTGATATGGTTGATACCATACTAGGTCTGAGTGCAATAGAATCTGGGAAAATTCAAATTATTAAGACTGAAAATTCTGTGGATAGTTTAGTGAAGAATTCTTGGAAGACGGTTAATCATCTTGCATTAAAAAAATTAATTAAGCATCAAGTTATAGGAGAAGATATTACCTTTACATTTGATAAGGAAAGGATGAAGCAAGTATTTTGCAATCTTTATACTAATGCTATTAAGTTTTCCAATAATGAAAGTAAGATCACTACACGTTGGGAATGTAAAGGGGATATGATTGTCATTATTGTTGAGGATGAAGGAGTTGGGATGACACCGCAACAAATGAGTGAAATTTTTGATGTGAGTAAATCAACATCCACTGTCGGTACTAATGGTGAAACAGGAACAGGTTATGGGTTACTATTGGTGTCAAAAATTATATCATTACACAATGGTGAAATCGATGTGGAATCTACAGAAGGATCAGGGACTAAGTTTATAATTTCACTTCCAATATCCAATGATAAGTCTGAAGATTAAGTGTGAATTTTCACTCTTGTTAAATTTTGATGTCTAATAGGCATTGAGTTTTATATTGTGGCGGGAGTAATGATTAATTTAATAGAAGTGAATGAAGATATTGTAGATGCTTTTAATTTTAATGTTGAGGCAAGTGAATATTGGGGCTGTTCTTATTCTGTCAATAATAACAAAATCATTCAAAGACGTTCAAAGATCACTCCAACAAAAATTGGCCAGTTTGTTACTTTGTGGAAGAGAGACAAAAATGGGGAAACATGCCCTCTCGATCTCACTGATAACTTTGATTATGTAGTAATTCTATGTGAGTCCGAGAGTAATTCTGGTCATTTTCTTTTTCCTAAAGAAGTCTTGGCCGATAAGGGCTATATATGTTCTAAAAAGCATAAAGGGAAAAGAGGGTTTAGAGTTTATCCAAGTTGGGATAAGCCTACTGCCAGACAGGCAATCAAAACTCAAAATTGGCAGTTAGAATATTTTAAAGAAACTTCAATTTTGGATAGCACTGCTTTGATTCAGAAAGAAGTGTTAACCACATCGAATTAATTATTTGCAAGCTGAAAGGACCTTAAGGCCAGCTTTAATTATGCTCGGTCTCCACAATGAGCCTTTAATAGTTTTTATTACAAGTCTCTTATCTTTTTTTGAAAGAGAGCAATAGCCTGAACTAATATAACAAGGAACATGCTTTGAAACAGACTTTGTCTTGTACGCAGAACACGTAGCCGCCTCACTTATTAATTCCATCTCTTGGATAAGGCAGTGCTTAACGTTAGTGACCCAGTTCTGCCCAGAATGAGAAAACTTATTCAGGTTCTTTTCAAATTTATTACAATATTTCTTCCCAAAACCAACTGGATATCCAGTTTTTCCACAGCTCTTAATTGATTCGACACATGAATAATACTCACAATCATCAAGATAGATTTGGCACTCGCTATAAGCACTCACATAAAATGTGAGTAGTAGAATTAAAGTTGTTTTCATAGAGTTTTGAATAGCACAAACAGCACGTCATTACTTGATCGTGTAATTATTACGCAGCAATTTTCTTGTAGTGACTTCAAAAACTGGAATTTGCAAGTGGCGACATTTGGGATTTAGAGAAAAAAGACCGCATGTTGCGATCTTTATCCGAATTAAAAAGTGGCGTGGCAGACAAGCGCTTCTGCTCATGTCTCTATACTTGTCCATCCTGGGCATAAGCGAAGGGACACTTGTCCGAACTCATTATTTTCGAAGTAATTCTTTTTAAATTTTCATAAGAGAGTAAAAATGATCTTTTGAGATCATTTTTTCGGACAAGCCTCGGCCTTTAGGCCTCGTGTTCTCGTCAAAGTGGATTTTAGGCAAAAAAAAAGACCGCTTGTTGCGATCTGTATCTGCAGTAAAAAATGGCGGGAGCGAAGGGACTCGAACCCTCGGCCTTCTGCGTGACAGGCAGACGTTATAACCAACTTAACTACGCCCCCGCGATTACTGTAAGAAAGAATATAGGGGAGTTGAGTGATATCGTCAACACTATTTTGTAAAAAAAGTGAAAAAAATATGTATTTCGATGAAATTTAATTAGGCACCAAGCGTAATGAAAACATGAGCTTAACTTCCTATCAAATCGGGTTTATGATCTAGAAATGACGACAAATACTAGCTTTATAGCAATCCTTACAAATTATATTCTCATCATGTCCCCATATCTAATGCTTGGCCTATTGGTAGGTGGACTTATTCATGTCTTTATCTCAAGTGAGAAAATTAAAAAGTCTTTCGGTGCTAAAGGTCTCGCGGGAGTCTTTAAAGCTTCTCTTCTTGGAGTGCCACTTCCTCTTTGTAGCTGTGCCGTAATTCCAAGTGCTGTTACACTGAAAAAAAATGGTGCTACCAACGGGGCAACTTCAGCATTTCTGATTTCAACTCCAGAGTCTGGTGTAGATTCGGTCATGGTAACCTATGCAATGATGGATCTTCCGATGGCAATTATTAGACCTGTCACTGCATTTGCTTCGGCATTCATTGCAGGTATTCTACAATTATTTTTTAATGATAAAGAATATGGTGAAACGAATGAAGCCGCACCAACTTCATGTTGTGGGCCAAAGAAAACGTGTTCTTCAAAAACTGTGGAGAGAACTTCTCTTGCATCAAAGCTTGCGAAGACGATGAAATTTTCATTCATTGAACTTATTGATGATATGGCCGGTTGGTTATTTCTTGGTATCTTTGCTGGTGCCTGTATTGAGTATCTCTTACCTGCAAATATTTTTGAATCACTAAACCCAACAACAGGGAGACTTGTGATTCTTGCTATTGGAATACCTCTCTATATCTGTGCATCAGCAAGTACTCCGATCGCAGCCTCTCTTATTGCAAAAGGGATGAGCCCTGGTATGGCGCTTCTTTTCTTACTTGTAGGGCCTGCAACTAATATTTCTAATATCTTTGTTCTTAATAAGTATATTGGAAAGAAAGGTGTTGTAATTAATATTATCGCAATAGCGGTTGTTGCTCTTGCTGCCTCTTATATTACAGATATACTTTATGCGAAGATGAACTGGAGCTTTTCTTTTTCTGCAGACCATAATCATATCGAAACAGCATCGTGG
Organism: Bacteriovorax sp. Seq25_V; assembly: GCF_000447795.1. NCBI lineage: Bacteria > Pseudomonadati > Bdellovibrionota > Bacteriovoracia > Bacteriovoracales > Bacteriovoracaceae > Bacteriovorax > Bacteriovorax sp. Seq25_V. The sequence goes on from NZ_AUNI01000015.1 coordinate 118,487, forward strand.
CTTGATATCTCTCTAGCTGTTGCATTTTCTCTTTTACTTTTAAGATCACTTATTATGATTGAGATTCCAAAACTGTATAAAAAGTTTATGTCTAAACCAACTTCAGGATGTTGTGGCTAATTACTAGAAAGAGTAATTGGCCTCGAGGTTTTTAATAATCTCTTCAATAAAAACGCGAACATTAATCGACTGGTTTTTCTTTGATGGGTAGATTGCCCAGATTGGAACTTCTTCAAGCATATAATTATCAAGCACAGAAATAAGCTCACCATTTTTGAGATGATCGAGAACATAAACACTCGGTAGGCGCGCAAGTCCAGCACCGTGAAGAGCCCCTTTTAAAAGGGCCCTTCCATTATTACTCTTATAATTACCTTTTACTTTCACAGAGAATTGTTCTGACCTTTCTCTAAACATCCAAAGGTCATTATTTCCAATCACGCACTGATGGAGCTTTAGCTCTTTTGGATGCTTTGGTATTTCATGATTTTCAAAATATTCTTTCGAGCCACAGATATATTCTTTTCTTGAGGCAATTTTCCTCGCAATTAGCGTAGAGTCCTCAAGCTTCCCAAAGCGAATTCCCAGATCAAAATTTTCTTTCACAAGATTTACAAGTTTTTCGTTGAAAGATAATTCGATGGTGAGGTTTGGGTAGAGTTTAGCAAGCTTGGCCGCGACCGGGGCAATGTACTCTTCCGCAAAAACTCCGGCCATCGTCACTCGAAGAAGACCTTGAGGTGTGTCTGAAGTATTTAGGATATTTTCTTTTGCTAGGGCTACAGACTTCAAGGCCTCGTGGCATGTTTCGTAGAATTTTTCGCCTTCAGCAGTGAGCTTTACAATTCTTGTTGAACGCTGAAAGAGTTTTTGACCGAGCTCATTTTCTAGGGAGGCGACTGATTTACTTAAGTGGGATTTGGAAACACCCATCTCCTTTGCAGCGAGAGAAAAACTCTCGAAACGGGCTACATTAGTGAAGGCAACGATATTTCCAAGATTTTTAATTGTTTCCATATGGAAACACTATGTCGCCAATTTGACTCATTGTCAAGAATTCGGACTACTCATATAATATGGTGATTTTGATATTTTTTAACATAGGAGATTTGTCATGAAAGTTCGTGCAGCAGTCGCTTGGGGACCAAAACAACCACTGAAAATCGAAGAAGTTGATTTAGAAATGCCAAAGAAAGGTGAGGTACTTGTACGTATCGTTGCTACTGGTGTTTGTCACACAGATGCTTTCACTCTTTCAGGTGAAGATCCAGAAGGATTATTTCCTGTAATCTTAGGCCACGAGGGTGGTGGTATTGTTGAACAAGTTGGTGAAGGTGTGACTTCACTTCAAGTTGGCGATCATGTTATTCCTCTTTACACAGCTGAGTGCGGAGAGTGTAAATTTTGTAAGTCTGGAAAAACAAATTTATGTTCAAGTGTTAGAGAAACACAAGGTCGTGGTTTAATGCCTGATGGGACTTCAAGATTTTCAAAAGATGGAAAGCCAATCTATCACTATATGGGAACATCTACTTTTGCTGAGTACACAGTTCTTCCAGAAGTATCGCTTGCTAAAGTAAGTAAGGATGCTCCACTTGATAAAATTTGTCTTCTTGGTTGTGGTGTTACAACAGGTATTGGTGCAGTTTTAAATACAGCGAAGGTTGAAGAAGGCGCGACGATTGCTGTTTTTGGTCTTGGTGGTATCGGTCTATCAGTTATTCAAGGTGCGAAAATGGCAAAGGCCGGAAGAATTATCGCTGTTGATATTAATGAAGATAAATTTGAAATGGCGAAGAAGTTTGGGGCGACTGATTTCGTAAATCCAAAAAAATATGATCGTCCAATTCAAGAAGTTATTGTTGAATTGACTGATGGTGGAGTTGATTATTCATTTGAATGTGTGGGTAACGTCAATCTTATGAGAGCTGCTCTTGAGTGTTGTCACAAAGGTTGGGGAGAGTCGATTATTATTGGTGTTGCGGGAGCAGGCCAAGAAATTAGCACTCGTCCGTTCCAACTTGTAACTGGACGTGTATGGCGTGGTAGTGCATTTGGTGGCGTGAAGGGAAGAACAGAACTTCCTGGTTATGTTGATAGATATATGAGTGGTGAAATTAATCTTGATGATCTTGTTACTTTCAAGCTTCCACTTGAAAAAATTAATGAGGCATTTGATCTTATGCACGAAGGAAAGAGTATTAGAACAGTAATTGATTATACAATGGATAAGTAATGAATATAGTACTAAAAAAACAGAGCAAGACTTTTGGAGGTTACACTCGTTATTACGAGCATGATTCACTGTCGACGATGACAAAGATGAATTTCTCAACTTTTGAACCAAAGGAAAAAGGTGAGCTCGATCATTGTATTATCTGGCTTTCGGGTCTGACTTGTACTGAAGATAATTTTATCACAAAGGCCGGAGCACAAAAGTTTCTGGCCGGTACAAATAGTATGATTATCTGTCCAGATACTTCTCCTCGAGGCCTCAATAATCCGAATGAGCATGAAAGCTATGACTTTGGGTCAGGAGCTAGTTTCTACGTCAATGCCACAACTGAAGGTTATGAAAAAAACTATCAGATGTATGACTATATCGTAAAAGATCTTGTCGATTTAGTGAGAAGTAACTTTGGGATCAACTCATTTTCGATCATGGGACACTCGATGGGTGGTCATGGTGCGCTTGTTATCGGTTTAAGAGAGAGCCATATCTTTAAGAAGATTTCTGCATTTTCTCCAATTGTTAATCCGAGTAATTGCCCTTGGGGACAAAAAGCTCTTGAAGGATACTTGGGAGCAAATAAGGAAGAATGGAAGAAGTACGATGCGACAGAGTTGCTTTCTAGTGGAGTTATTCATAGTGAAAAAATTCTTATCGATCAGGGACTTGAAGATGAGTTTTTAGAAAAAGAATTACTTACAAATAACTTTGTAGAGGTAGCAAAAGCAAAGAGTAGACCAGTTGAAGTAAACTTCCGTGAAGGCTATGACCATAGCTATTTCTTTATTTCTTCTTTTATAGAAGACCATATTAAATTTCATTTACCATAAGCGATAAAGAAAAGGGCCAGATTTACTGGCCCTTCTTATTTTAAAATCGTTTTTCAAGTTCAGCCTTAGCCCTAAAGAACATGGCCGCTACTGAGTTAAGCAGTGCTGAAGTTCGCTTATCAAAGAGTTTGCCTAGAATATTTGCTTCAAAGTTTTCAATATCTAGTTTTTCCATCTTCTCTGCATCTTTCCAGTCTGCTAAGAATCTCTTATCAAATGATTTAACTTCTTTTATGTCGTAAACCTGTGCTCCAAACTCTCTGAAGCTTCCTTGAAGAGTATCTGGGTTGATATTTGAGGAGCCTCCAAGAACGATTCGACCATCGACAGAAGTTATTTTTCGATGGTTTTCCTGATGGTATTCTTTATGTGTCCCATCAGGAAATTCTGCTTTAATACCATAAGTTTTTCTCGCTCTGACATCAATACCTTGGTCAACAAGTTGCTTGATGAAGATGGTATTAGGTAAACCATTCATTCCAAAGTTACCATTGTGATCGATAACTATTTTCATATCAACTTCAGGATGCTGGGCCTTCTTTTTGATTAGCGCATCAATGATGTAAGGATCGTAAAGAAATAGTTGTTCCATGTAGATATTCTTCTTTGCATTTTGAATCATATCGACAAGCATATTTCTAACATTTTTAATTGTTCCATCGACATCGGCTTCTGCAATTCTAACCGTCGTAGGGTTTTCCAGCTTGTACTCTTTCTTAGTAATCCTAACACTGTCTAAGATTTCTTTAGCTCGTGGTAGATACTTTCTGTTATCAAGTTCTAGCTCTTTATAGTACATACGAGCTAACTCTTTTGGATCTGTTGTTAATGCTGCTTCGATATCGCGATAGTATGAAGCTTGAACAAGCGCTGCCGCAGGGCCTGTGACATAAATAGCGTCATCATAGTAGTAACCACCTGAGTGATCTGTCCAGTTCTTTGATCCAAAGTATGCCTCTGCATCATCATAATTTCCATCGACAACGATTACTTTTGAGTGATCAATTTTTGATTCATAGTAAGTATTACCAGTTTCAAAATACTTAAAAGTATTATCATCTTTTGGAATCAGCTCTGTGATACCAAGAGGGATTCCTGGAGGGTGTCTTTGAATATTTGCCTGTAGTAAGCTTACTGACTTATTAAGTTTTGGATCTTCCTTAATTCTTTTTTGAATATATTGGAAGATTGGAACCATCTCTTCAACCATGTTGTAGTTCGTCGCATAGTCGTGAAGAATAGTTACTTTAAAGTTTGGATCTTTCTTGAGCTTCTTTAGTGTTTCATCAAGAAGATACTCTGAAAGAGTTGCCCCAAGAGTCCCTCCGAATAGAAAAATATCAATAAACACCGAGTGCTCAGCTCTATCGATCATCTCTCTAATCTTCATATAAATTGGATCTTCTTTAAAGATAATATGTCCTTCAGGATCTTCTTTTGTTGGCATCTTTATATAAGGAGCATCAAAATCAAGCTTCCCGCCTGCAAACATAACTCTTTGGTTGAGCCAGTCAATTCTTTCAAGATCAATTTTGTTCTCAGAAACAATTTCTGTCTGATTACTTGGAAGAAATCCTAGCGCCGAAAGAGAGTATTCTGAAATCTCTGGAACTTGTTCCTTGAGATTTACTTTTACGATTGGATCATTAAGAAGCATTTTTACAAATTGGATATCATCGTCAACATTTGCCAATTGTTCGGCACTCTTTTTAAGGTCATCGAAGTGTTTTGAAATGCTATTTGTTGTAATATCATTATCACCGGTAAGTTCTTTTAAAAGACTAAGCGCTTCGACCTTTTTTTCGTCATCGATAACAGGATTATCTATGAAATCTCTGAGAATAAAGAGCTTGTATGCTTTCGTATAGTAGAGAACTGAGGCGAGGTTACTCTTATTCTCTTTTATTGACCTCCAGTATACAAGTGGCCTTAAAAGAGCATCTGGCACCGTTTTGTCTAATGCCTTAACGATTGCAGTGACCTTCTTTTTATCAGATCGCTTGAGATCTTTAACTAGCTCGAGAAATGAATTCCTGTGAGCAAAGTCACGCTTCCCAAATACCGAAGAGTAATTATCGAGGAGTACTTTTTGTGACTTTATTCTATCATCGATATTGAACGTGGCACTAAAGGCCTGTGTTGATAATATCATTGCTAAAATTGGTGCAGTTATTTTCATATGATACCCGTTGTTATTTAATTGAATTAAAAAGTTCTTCTAATTTAAATGACTCAATAATTTTGTCAGCAGGAGCTTCTAAAAATGCTCTCTTGATCTTGTTATTAATTTTGAAGTCACTTGACGAATTTGTTGATCTCGTCACAATTTTCGAATTACTTGTGAATTTCTTTTCTTTCATATCATAAACAAGTTTCTCAACTCGTGTCTTAAACTTTTCTGATGGCATATCGAAGTTTGACTCACCTGAGATATAAAGATCAGAAGTTCTGATGTCGTTGTCTTTTTTAAAGATTGAGAAAATTCTCTTTATTAAATTGTCATGACTCTTATCTAGTGAAACGATCTCTCCCACGTGAATAACCATTTTTTCTGGTTGTGGAATTAAGTCAGCAAGGTTGAAACTATAAATATTATCAACAGTGATGTATTGATGCTTATAATCGTCCTCGAGCTTAAAGTGCGTCATTGAGACGTTAATAGACTTGTTTTTAATTACTGAATTTAAATCAATTACTGAAGGATCATTTACACGATAGTATTTTCTAAGCCTTAAAAATCCTTTTACAGCATTTTTTGTAGGTTTTGGAATAGGTTGAGTTATTTTCCAGCTTGTATCAAGTAGCTCAGCCGAAACAGTGATTGCACCACCGACATACTGAAAAGCCTCGCCAGAAAAAGGAATATTTGTCCCTAAGACTGATTCTGGTAATGTTTTAGGATCGTTTGTGATGTCGTTTAAAAGTCTTCCTGTGGTATTAAAGTTTACAAGTTGGTTTGAATCTAATTCAGGAGAAAAGCTTGCTTCCGTATTTCTTGGTGTGAAAGTAAAATCCAACTCGAAGTTGGCATCAATGAGTTTTACAGCTTTAAAAGTATAAACGAACTGATTTAAAAATTGCTTAACCAACTGTCCTTTTGCTGATGCCGGTAGAGTTAACTCTTTATTTCCTTTAGCGAGTTCAGCGAAAGTTTTCTTTAAACCTTCTTCGATAGCTTCTTTTCCATTTTTCTTGAAATAATCAGCGCCCTTATCGCTCCAAAAGTGAACATCCATATCGTATGTGACATGCCCGCTATGAGTGTCGAATTGAAAGTAGTCTTCAAACTGGCTCGCTGCAGGTAAGGTAGAGAGATCGAGTGAGGCGGGAGCTCGATCAGAGACTGTCTGACTACTTTTTGAGCTCCAATGGCCTTGTATCTCTGGTCGAAAGAAATTATCGTAGGCCAAGTAGTTGGTGTAGGCTACTCCTAGGAATAGGATAAACCATTTAAATTGTGTTTTTGAATTCAAAATATCCTCCACTTCACATTTATCTTTACTCTCTTCGGATAAAAGCATTATATAATTGAGTATAAACCTAGGTTTCTCAATAGATTTAATTACTTATATTGGAAGATTAATGCTTAATTACTTGTACTTTGCCCTTCTTGCACTTTTTTGGGGAGGCTCATTTGTTGCTATAAAAAATCTTATCGGTGAGATTCCTTCTTTTACTTCTGCATTTTATCGCGTTCTTTTTTCCGTACTTTTTTTGAGTATCATTTATATAAAAAAATTAAATATCGATTTTAAAAACGATCTCGCAAAAAAAGAAATTCTTAATTCTGCTATCGCTGGTTTGTGTTCGATTGGTATACCATTCGCATTTCTTTTTTGGGGAGAACTCCATACTTCTCCAAGTCTTGCGGCTATTATCAATGGAACCGTTCCTCTCTGGACAATGATAATAGGGATTTTGTTTTTCAATGGAGCAAAAGAAGTTACTAGGCTAAAACTTGTTGGTCTCGTTCTTGGAATAACTGGAATTGTGATTATATTTTTTCCGAAGATTAAATTCTCTGGAAGTGACTTAGAAATTTATGGCCTTATTTCAATTATGTTTATGGCAATTTTCTATGCAATTGGAATTAATTTAAATAAAACCCTACTGAGCGGGCATAAATATATTCTTGGAAGTCGGAATACAATTATTCAGCAATTGTCTTCGCTTGTCCTATTGTTCGTTTTAACGCTCGCAATTGATGGAGTGCCAGAGGTTTCAAAGATCATGAATTTATCAGCATCGGGGAGTATTATCTATCTTTCTTTATTTTCTACGTGCTTTGCCTTTATCATATTCTACAAACTCATTGAACACTTTGGCGCAGTTAAGGCATCGACAGTTACATTCTTTGTTCCTGCCGTTGCACTTATTCTTGATGGGATCATTTATAATAGAAGTCTCGAACTATATGAGTCGACTGGTGCTGCAACAATTTTTCTAAGCATGTACTTTCTTAAGGATCGAAAAATTACTTAGACAGAACTTGGTTTAACTCATCATCGTAAGAGAGCAGAGTAATATCTTTAATTCTATCAACGTAGATTTTGCCAAAGAGGTGATCAAGCTCGTGCTGAAAAACAGTTGCCAAGAAATCTTCTGCAATAATACTTTGTGGTTCTGCGTTCTCGTCGAGATATGAGATTTCGACCTGACGTGGTCTCTCGACATAACCGCGAAGTCCTGGCACCGAAAGACAACCTTCCCAAAATCCCTGGAGTGTTTCATCGAGAATCTTAATCTTAGGATTAAATATTTTAAGGAGAGGGAACTCTGTTGCTTCACTGTAGCGCGATTGCCCAGATTCGATATTTATAAGGGCAACACTCTTGCTTATTCCAACTTGTGGAGCAGCGATACCAATTCCGCCTTCAGCTTTCATTGTGTCATAGAGATCTTGAAGTAGTTGATGCGTTTCCTCGGACAATATCTCACTAGGAGTAAGCTCTTTTGCATGCTCCCTCAGTATTGGATTTCCCATTTTTATCACGTTTAAAATGGCCATGACTTGTCTCCATATTTTCATTTTTAATGATACAAGTATATACTAATGGCGGAGAAATTATGAAAAAAATTCTATTTGTTTGTCTTGGAAATATTTGTCGCTCACCAGCTGCTCATGGGGTGATGGAAAACGAAGTTAAAAGACTTGGAAAGCAGGATGAATTCTTTATTGATTCAGCGGGAACATCAGGACAGCATTCTGGAGACCTTCCCGATGCTAGAATGAGACAATCGGCTACAAGCCGTGGATATACTCTTGATAGTCTTTCACGTAAATTTACTGTTGATGATTTTGAAGAATTTGATCTTATTCTTGCTATGGATAAATCAAACTTAAGTAATATTTTAAAATTAGATTCGAATGAAAAATATCGCGGAAAAGTTAGACTCTTTTGTGAATTTTGCACAAGAACGAGTTTAGAAGAAGTACCCGATCCTTACTGGAGCGGGCGAGATGGCTTTGAACAAGTTCTCGATATCGTGGAAGACGGGGTTCAAGGAATCCTAAAATGTTATGAATCAGAAAAAAAGTAATTATATTACTCATATTGGCTACAAAGTTTTAGTCGATGAACTAAATCTTCTCATCAAAGAAGAGAGGCCTAAGACGACTGAGATTGTAAAATGGGCAGCTTCGTTAGGTGATCGTTCTGAAAATGCTGATTATATATACGGAAAGAAAAAACTTCGTGAAATAGATCGTCGTATTCGATTTTTAAATTCAAGAATTGATGATGCTGTCGTTATTAATCCAACAGAAATCAAAAGTGAGAAAGTTCAATTTGGTGCGACTGTCTTAGTTTGTAACGAAGAGGGGGAAGAGAAAACTTTTTCTATTGTTGGAATTGATGAGAGCAAGCCTGCGGAAGGCAAAATTAGCTGGGTCTCGCCAATCGCGAAGAGTATGCTTGGCAAAACTGTTGGAGATGAGGTTCTTGTTCGCTCACCAAAAGGTGAAATGGAATATGAAATTTTAGAAATTAACTATAAGGAAATTTTATGATGATTGAATGTTCAGTATCTCTTGGTGAGTTAGTAGATAAAATTACAATACTAGAAATTAAACAAGAAAAAATTAAAGATGATGCTAAGCAACTACTAATTGCTGATGAATTAAGTGCTTTAAATACTAAGCTTCAAGCATTGAATCTGAATGATCTAAAAGACTTAAAAGATGAGCTACGTCACATAAATCATAAACTCTGGCTAATAGAAGATGATATTCGTGATAAGGAGTCAGCAAAGGAATTTGATCAAGATTTTATAGAATTAGCAAGATCTGTTTATATAACAAATGATTTGAGATTTAAGGTTAAAAATCTAATAAATATGCGTTACAATTCTACAATCAAAGAAGTTAAATCATACAAGGGATACTAAAAATGGCAAAAATTCCATTGGAATTAAAGTACGAACTCTATGAAGGAACAGTACAAAATCATGATGCTGATATCGATTTCATTAATAAAGAGTATAAGAAAACATATAAGAGATTACCTTTAACTTTAAGAGAAGATTTTGGTGGTACTGCTGCAATGACTTGCGACTGGGTTAAGCAGAGTAAGGATCATCTCGGTTGGGCCATTGATCTTGATCCTGAACCAATTACTTATGGTAAGAAAACTCACTATGCTAAATTAAATACAGATCAACAATCTCGCATGAAATATATCGAAGGAAATGTTCTCGCAAAGAGAGATTTTAAGGCTGAAGTTGTTGTTGCTTTTAATTTCTCATACTTCATTTTCAAAAATAGAAATACGCTTGTTGAGTATTTTAAAATGGTGAGAGAGGGTCTTGATAAGAATGGGATGTTCTTTCTTGATATTTTTGGTGGTACTGAAGCACGCCAAGAGCTTGTTGAGGAAACTGAACACGAGAACCACACTTACTTCTGGGATTGTGATAAGTACAACCCTCTCACTGAAGAAGTTATGTATTACATTCATTTTCAAACTCATGAAGATGGTGTGAAGTATGAAAAGGTTTTTAAGTATGACTGGAGACATTGGAGTATTGGAGAGATTCGCGATGCTTTATATGATGCTGGATTCAGTGATGTTATAACTTACTGGGAAGGAACAGACGAAGATGGTGAAGGTGATGGAGAATTCTATCGCGCTACTGTTGAAGAGAACTGTGAGTCTTGGGTTACTTATATTGGAGCTCTTCCTTAGTAAGAAAGAGACTCAATTTCAAATTTGCTCTTTGAAATGATATCTGGAATTTTGTATGACTCCGGATACACGACAAAGAGCTTTTTATTTTCTGCATTATCTAACTTTTCAAGAATCATTTTAAAATCTTCAAAGTCATTCTTTGAGAATGTATTCTTTGTGTTTGCATTGAAGATAATAAATGGCTTTTTGAAGTTTGATGTAATGAAGTAGTTATTAACATCAAGCTTGATTTCACTAACTTTCGAGTGCTCTAAAAAAATTGATATTCTTCCATCAACAAGGTAATTGAATGTCTGATGTACAGGAGTCACCGTTGTAATTGGCTCTTCTGTGAACCAAATTACTCCCAGGCAATTGTCATCAATAGATGAAAGAATTTTGTCTTCGAGTTCTCTAGATGTCATTATTTTTGAATCTTATCTAATACGCCGTTAACAAATGAAGAAGATTCCTTCGTACCAAACTTCTTAACAAGATTAATGTACTCATTAAGAACTACTTTTTTTGGAGTATCTTCAAAAAGAATTTCATAGGCACCAAGGCTTAAAACTGCTTTTTCAATTGTTCCAATTGAAGAAAGACCTCTTTTGTTCAGGCTCTTTTCAATCGTTCCAAGAATTGCTTTTTCTTCGTTTAAAAAGCCTTTTATAAGTTTTTGACCATGATTTTGAATTGAAGGATTAAGACCATTACCTATATGCTCTTCATCTTCTTTGATATAACTTTCTTCGAATTCAACGATGGCTTCAATATACTTTGCATCTTCTGCAATAATCGCATCTTTTTCTTCTGAAAAATCATCTAGGAATAGACGATAGATAAATTTAAATGCGTACTCTCTTGCTGCTGTTTTATTGCTGAAGTTGGCCGGGTTCACCATGTTTTCCTTTGCTAATACTTATTTTTTCAATACTTTTTTGTAAACTATCGACGAAACCATTAATGTCTTTAAAGCTCCAGTAAAATGAAGCAAAACGAACATAGGCTACAGGATCTAGTTGGTAAAGTTTCTGCATTGTAACTTCACCGACGATCTTTGCTGAAACTTCCCCTGGAAAATTCTCTGCAAGTGCCCTTTCGATTTCATCTATTAAACGGTTAAGATCTGAGGTTGTAACGGGACGTTTTTGCGACGCCTTGTAAATCCCCTTGCTGATCTTTTCACGATTATACGGTTCTCGTCTTTTATCATTCTTTACTATAACTGGCATCTGCAATTGTAATTTTTCATATGTGGTAAATCTCTTTCCACATTCAAGGCACTCACGTCTACGCCTAACAGCGAGGCCATCACTCAAGTGGCGAGAGTCGATAACTTTTGTTTCTTGTGCGTTGCAAGACGGGCAGTACATAAAATAATCCTTAACTCGTCTTTTTTACTTAGATTACCCCTTTCTGACAAGTCTTAACTGCTCCCTTAAAATGGGGATGGAGTTTAATATTGCATAGATATTATAGACACTTATACTTTCGAGATTTGGCTGCGATAAAAAAGTTGAGCTAAGTATTTGGAGCTATTGGATATTTCAAGAATCTATCCCCATCATTGTGCAGCAGTTATTGACCAATCGAAATTGGCTCCCTAACATTTAAAGACACACAATAATTGAGAGGCACGAATGAATCTAACAATCCAGCTAGTACTGCTCGTTTGTTTTGTAACACTAGTAAATCAACTCTTTTAATCTGTTGGCCCCTCCTGAGTGGAGGGGATGCTTTCTTTAAACTGCTCCAGTTAAATGGGGACAACTTTAGAAATTTCCCTGCTATATTAGATATTTGCTGTCTTAATATTCGAACTGCCAGAAATAACTTTATTTATCGCGAAGTAATTATTGAGTAATCAATGATCCTGTCCCCATTTAACTGGAGCAGTTTATAGTTTCTACTATTTTTTGATCTAAGCTCTTGAAAATATGTAATCAAATAAAGAAATAAGTTGAGTTTTTTGCTCGGGTTACCGAATAGTCTGAAATGAAGCTTCTAAAAATCATACTATTATCTTACTTGCTATCGGCTTGCTCGTCGACGACTCTAATTAGAGATCCTGCTTCGATTGGTTTAGAGAATTGTTTTGATGCAATTTCTAGCTTTGACGTAACTAATACTCGAGGCCTTGGCACGATAGGTTCACAAAAATTGTCTCCAGGCTGGAGGCTTGAGGAATCTGACTGGGTTCGTTTAAATCAGGGACAGCGAAATACTCTTCACACCCTAAGGCCTGATCAAAGACTATGGAATATTGAAAATCTCAATCGCGTTAATCTTCCTGTACCAGTTGCGACACTTAAAGATCAGAAGAAATTTTCAAAGATTCATGAAGTGAAACTTCTTGATGTTGCAGATATTGATGGGAATCCTGTTCGACCATTGTTTAAAGTTGATGGAGTCATGAAAGAAGTTGAGACTAACTACGGTCAAAATGTTCGTATGATGCTAGCAAAACTTCCAAGTGGAGAATTTCTTTTTCCGAAAGAACTTGAGCAGTTCGAAGAGGCTGCGATGTTGGCAGATGAATTTTTCAGAAAGAATTTTTCTGATTACGATGATTATCATGTTTATGTAAGTATTCATCAAGGTAAGGTCGTAAAAGAAAATACTCAGGCTCGTCTTGGAAAAAGTGTTGGAGATGATATTGTTCAAGGAAAGAGAACTGGTGCGCATGTTGATGGCTATCAAGTTCCAGAACATATTGAAGATACTACAATTGATCACACAGTCATGGTTTCAGATAATGTCCCAACAGAATTCTTCAATCATCCTTTTGATATTGAAAATATTGGATACTCTGAAGCTCTTCAAAAGTTTGATGATCTCGCAGACATGAGAAAAGTCGTCTATGCACAGCCGTATGTTCTTGCGCTGATTGATGCTTACGGTGTCCATCGAATGGGGATTGCGACCGAGGACGGAGAGAGATCGTTTATAAAATTTAAGCTTTCGAAGAAAGTTTTCAATCAAGAAGGTAATACTTTAAATCCATTAATCGATTATAAGAAGCTAAAAGAAGATGCGACTTCAGGTTTACAGAATCCTCTTTGGAAACGTTGGACAAGTAAGGATGTGAATTTAAGCGAAGGTAGGGGCAATGTTGAATAAGAAGCTTGCGGCCTCATTATTATTTCTAATACTTTCTGCGCTTCTGATTTATAAGAATCCAGGTCAAAGATTTCCGGCCAGTGGACCTTCAAGAGAAGGTGTTTTCATAGGATCCTTTGATCCGTTTACAAAAGGACATATGAGTGTGGTCCTTGCGAGTATTAAAGATTTATCATTAGATAAAATTCATATTCAGGTTAATTCTCTTTCAAATAAAGACTATTCCGCATCGATTGGGGAGCGAATTGAACTCATTAAGAAGGCATTAGAGCACTATCCACTTGATGTTGAAGTGGTCATTGAAGCAGAGCCGGTTGAGGGAAAACGAAAATTTGTTCAAAATCTCCATGAAAAAACTGGAGCCGATATTTATCAAGTTATGGGAGCAGACGTTTTAGAAAAGAGTGATGAGCTTTTTGGGGATCTACCTTATGTAAAGCGATTTGTTGCTCGAAGACTTGATGATGATACACTTCAAAATATTGATTTCAAAGATAATAAACTTGCAAGCTCGGTGAATTTTTTAGATGTGAGGGCCAAGGGAATCTCATCGACTAAAGTAAAAGAAATGCTTCGAAATGGTGATATACCATACGCGTATCTTGAAGGAAATGTGATAGATACAATCGTCAATAAAAAGCTTTATCAATTTCCTGCCCAAGATGTCTCACAATTAAAGAAAGATTTTTTTGGTAAATTCTTTGTCTCGTATATGACTCTATTAAAAGAAGAGATTGATGGACTAACATTGCCTGATTTTAGTAGTGCTCAGGATGTTCAGTTTACATGGAGTCAGTCAAATGAAGGCTTTCTTGAACATCTCATTCGAGTTGTTCTAAAAGAAAATAAAGAACTAACACAAGAAGAAAAGTCAGAGGTTTGGAAAGTTTCAAGAAAAATCTATCAAGATTTATCAATTCAAAAACTTGTCCAAGACTATGAAGTTCTGGTTGGAGAGAAGTCTACTAAAGCGCAAGTTTTTTTAGGAACGTTTGAAAATATTAGTAATGAATTTATTGAGGAAGTATCTCAAGCTATTGAGAATAGCGATGAAAAAATTATTTTTGCAATTGATGCTAATTATATCAAAGCTTCAAGTATTCCAGAAGCTAGAGAGAGAAGGTTGTTAGATTATATTGAAGAAAAATTTCCTTTATATAGAGATAGATTTGAAGTTGTTATTTTTGAACAAGGTGAAAAACCACATATTGTTCAAAATCTTGTTGATCGAAAATTCGGGGTGAAAAGCTCTGTAGTTAAAATTCAAACGAAGTCGGATGAAAGAATTCTTCCAATGAACTTTAATCGTACGATGCTTGAGGAAGTTGAAAAAAAGCTCGTTCTTATGGAAGATGAATTGCGATCTTCATATATTACATTAAACGAAGAAGGTTACTCTCTAAATGATTTAATTCAAAAACTAGAGACAATAGGTGATGAGAGTGCTGATTATGTAAAGGAATGGGAAAAGAGAAATATTTTATATCAAGAAAAATTAGATCGATACTACACATACAATTTCGATTATCAAATTATTTCAAGCATGCTTGAACTTGATGATATTCTCAATGAGTCTGCAAAGAGTATGGATCGCTTTAAAAGAGCAGAGCTTTTAAAATATAAAGAACGTATTCAAGGCCATTTTACGCAATATTTTATGAATAAGGAAAACTATGGCGCCAAAAAAGATGTTTTACGAGTGGATCATTTACAGGGATATTTTAAGTCTCTCCGTGAAACTTATCATTATATTGAAGGAGAACCGACTTTAAGCTTCGCTGAGAAGATCTATTCGATGAGTAAAAGATTTTCTAAGAAATTTAACTCGTTGATAAAAGAAGTGAGATTACTTCCTGAAACATCAAATCTTTTGTTCACTTATTATATTCAAAAATCAAAAAATCCTCAGGATGCAGTGGTCGCGCTTAATAGATACTTTAAGAAAAAAGCAAGAGTCGAGGGCGTTAATATGAAGATGTATGATGATATATCTTCTTTTAACAAGAAAGCAGACGATGTTGTGACAATCTTTACTCCGAATCACGTTCAGGGGGATCTCGACGGTATGTTAATGGGAGAGTTGCAAAGAGATAACTCTCTTCTATTTGCAGCAAGATCACGTATGAAGTGGAGGCAGAAATTATTTGATCAGGTTCCGAATTCAAATCTAATTGTTGTCGGTGGGGAAAGTGATCCTGTGGATGATGTTCTCACAAAGATTAAACTTGGGAACTCAAAAGAGGTGTATATTTATCCCGAAGGTCATTTCGCCGGAATGACAGGGGAGACGCGTGTACCAAAAATTGGCTTCTCTGCCGGTTTGTTACGAAAGTTAAAAATGGAAAATATTAAGTACGAAATTGTACCTATGACGTTTCATGGTAGTGCTGGAATTGTTGGAGATGTTGGAAACTTAAAAGGAAAAGAGCTTGCAATTAATACTGGACGAGTATTGGATGAGAAAATGACGAGTTTTATAGATAAGAACATTCACTCTCGAACATTTTATAATACATTTGTTAGAGCGAATTGGTTAGAAGATCATGCCCTTTCTTCTGATAATATTCACGGAAGCCCAAGTGCAAAAAAGCTGAAGTTAATTCTAGGAAGATATAAATTAGGTGATGTCGATAGTTGTCATGATGTTATGAAGTCGCTTCTCTCAATTTAAAAAGCAACTCCAATTCCGATCCCATAGCGGGCAATATTAACTTTTCGCGTACCTTCTTCCAGAAGATGTTGTTTGTATAGGACATGATACCAAAAATTCTTAGTGAGCTTTTGATTGAAGTAAAGCATGTACTTGAAGCCATTCATTTCTGTTTGAGACTGGACTCCTGTTGATAAAGAAAATTTAAAAGTTGTTGGCTTAAAAAAATCAAAAGTTATCGCTGTGCCAAGAGTCGCAAATAGAATTGCCTGTTGCTCATTATTCAGAGTAGCTGTTTCACCGTTTAGAATTTCTTTAAAATTTAATGAATTAAATCTTTCGTAATCGATACCACCGTAGAAGCTATAGTTTCTTCCAGGAATCGTTCTTTGAAGGTATAAGTTCGCCCCAATCTCTGCTGGTAAATTGATATTTGTATTTTGGACAGTATTTGATTGATCTTTAATTTCAGCTGCCTTTAAGTTTGAATAGTAAGCTGAACTCGCTAGAGACCAATCTACCCAAGATTCTGGAAGATACACAAAACCTGCTCCAACGGTAAAGGGAGAGTTTTGTTGGCTATTAATTTTATTCGAATCAATATCATCTATAAATTGGCCCTGTGATATCGTGGCATGTACAAATCTAACCCAATTAGATTTCTTCTTCATCACCATAGATTGAGTTGATGTGTTGTTTGCCGGCATCCTTTCTGAAGAAGCTGCAAGCTCTGATCGTTTACCCAGTGTGCGGTCGACATAGTCATACTCGGAATTTGCAAGGGCCAGCCCTTCATTAATGTAGAGATCAGGCGCCCACTTATATTCTAAATATGGTGGATGAGGATTACTTACGTAGATATATTGTCCTGAAATATTGGAAACACGACTTAAATGTGGATTCCATTTCCTGAGTAACTTCTCAAAATCTTCTGGGCTTTGAAATTTATAATCAGATTTTTTATACAGTTTATGAGCTATTTCATTAAGGCTTTCACCAGATTCAATTTGATAAACTTCATATCCCTTCGATTTGATGTAATCGAGATCGAATGCTAGGGGAGAAAGTGAAATAAGAAATGTTATAAACAGCTTTTTCATAAAGATATTATATCGAATACTGATCTTGTTTGCATTGCGGCATATATTTCATTTGAAAATATTAGTTGATAAGTTTGTTTCGACTAATTTTTGAATTTTGTGATGCGTGTTCACTTTTTTGTAGTGATTGACTGATATTAGAGCCATAAATTCGAGCCATTTTTTGTCCCGATTTACAAACAAAAAATGTAAAATATTGTAATTAATTGGGCTAATTAATTTTTATTAACCTTCCGATATAATTCAGAGAATGAACTATATAGCATTGTTATTACTATTTATTTTAACTTCTTGTGTTGGTCCTTTAGATAAAGGAGAGATTTCACTTAACCTCAGTCCAGAGGTTGTTAAAAAGCATAAAGAATCAAACTTGGGATTACCTTCTATTTCAACTGTTAGTTTGGACAATGATCAGTTAACAGTTAGTGGATTAAATTTTACAAATCTTTCTTCAGTAAAAATAAATTCTCAAAATTTATCTGTCGTTTCTAACGATGGCTCTACATTAATTTTATCAGCACCAAGTGCAGTGATGCTTGCCCTAAATACAGCACTTAATCTTGTCGTAGAAACAGCGGCAGGAGCGGCATCGGTTTCAGTTACATTTAATCTGGTTGATGGAAGTGTGACGGCCTCAAAAATTGGAGATGGAGAAGTTGGTGCAAATCATCTTTCATCAATGGGTGCAGGTGTTGGTCAAGTTATGCAGTGGAATGGAACGACGTGGGTTCCAACAGATCTATCAGGATTAACTTATCTTGGTTCGTGGGATGCAACGACGTCAGGAGTTGGACCAGATGCAGGAGGAGGATCAAGCGCTGGTGAGTATTATGTTGTTTCAAACCCTGGAACAGTTGATGTTGATGGAATTTCTTCGTGGGCCGCAGGGGACTGGGTAGTTTGGAATGGAACAAGTTGGGATAAGATTGATAACTCAACAGGAGTAACAAGTTTTAACGGAAGAACTGGAACGGTAACTCCACAAGCAAATGATTATACTTGGGCACAAATTGATAAGACAACTTCTTCAATTGGAGATCTTTCTGATGTTGATATGACAGGAGTTGCGGCGAACAAGATTTTAAAATGGGATGGTTCGAAGTGGGCAATCTCGGATGATCTATCAAGTGGAGGAGCGGGATCAGTATCTTCTGCTGAAATTCAAGATGGAACAATTCAGGCGAGTGATTTAAATGCGGGCCTAAACACAACACTGACTCAAGTTGGAACGAACACAACAGATATCGCGACAAACGCAAGTGATATTGCAACGAATGCGGGAAATATCACAACGGCAAATTCAAATATAGCAACAAACGCTTCAAATATTTCAACGAATACTTCTAACATAACAAGTAATGCAAGTTCGATTAGTACGAACACAACAAATATAGCAAGTAATACAACAGCGATTGGTAATAAGGTTGATAAAACGACGACAGTCAATGGTCAGGCGCTTTCATCGAATGTGACTTTAACAACATCAAATGTTGGAGAGGGAACAAATTTGTATTACACGGCTGCGAGAGCAAAGGCAGATGCGATATTGAATTCAACGGCGGGAAGTGAAACGGATCAAGCGGCATCAGTAGCGGCGATGAAAAGTTATGTGCTAGCGCAGACAGGAGCGATCACAGGATCACAGTGGACGACGAGCGGAAGTGATATTTATTATAATGCGGGTAATGTAGGGATTGGGACGAATAGCCCGACAACAAGTAAGGTTGTTATACAACAGAGTGTGGATTCAAATGTAGGTGGATTAAGAATTCAGAATTCAGACAATTCAGGAGCCTTAAGAATATGGAAGACAGCAACAGGAACTGAGGCATCTGTTTTTACAGAACAAGCTGTTGATACAATGGCCTTGAAGGCAGGAAAAGTTGGTATCGGGACATTAACACCATCTCAAGCACTTGAAGTTCAAGGAACAGTTTCTTCTGGAAGTAGAGATAATTCAATAAGTGGTGGTGGTTATCATGTGAACCATCATGGAAATAATGCTTGGTTCTCTGGAGTCTATGGTTATAAATCTCGCGCTGGAGCTACTGTTCAAGATAATGATCAAGTTGGACAATTTATTGGTAGTGGTTACGACGGTACAAGTTATAAAGACGCTGCTAGCATCATCTTTCGTGTTGATGGGACACCAAGTACAGGAATTGTTCCTGGAGAAATGTCTTTTTATACTGCGAACTCTGCAGGTACTCTTCAAAATAGAATGACAATAAACTCAGCAGGAAATGTTGGGATCGGAACAGCAAGTCCACTCAATAAACTAGACGTTGCAGGTTATACACAAATTGAAAGAGGAGAGAGTGACGATTCTAACTATTGGGGTCTAGGCATACTTAGAAAGAGATCAGATGGAATCTCGCCAAATGCTGGCTTCGGAGCTTCGTTTGGATTTATATTAGAGGGCTCAACAGATAACTCATTTGTGTCCGCCGGACAGATAAGTAACTTTTGGGAACAGAATCAAACAGATGATACAGGTCAGAGAGATTCAGCTTTAAGCTTTTCAACAATGTTAAATAATACGATGTCTGAAAAAATGAGAATATCTTCAAATGGCTATTTAGGTTTAGGCACAGCAAGCCCTCAGCAAAAACTCGATCTTTATGATGGGATTATGCAGGTGACTCGCACTGAAGATGACTCGACATCCAGAGGGCATATCTTGCTTGTTAGAGGTGACGGATCTGGTGCAAAAGCTACCATCAATACAGAGAATAGTGGTTCAAATGATGTAAGCGGTATTTCATTTCATATAAATTCTGCTGAAAAGTTTCGTATTAATTCTAATGGGAGTGTGAATGCAACATCTTACTACGGAGATGGTTCAAACCTAACAGGAATAAGCGCTTCGTCTTCAAGTAATACTGGAGATGTTACAATAGCCGCTGACAGTGATGCAAATACAAGTGGTACGATTAATTTTACTACAGCTGGTACTACAAAAATGACAATTTCTAATAGTGGAAATATTGGTATAGGCACTACGTCTCCATTGGATGCGTTGCATGTGAAGTCAGCAGCGGATGACTCACGCATGATCCTTGATTCTGCTTCTAGCTTTGATTCTGAGTTAAAGTTTATGGAAAATGGCGTAACTCAATATACGATAGGTCATGACGCAGCTACAAATAATTTTGTCATAGGAACTTCGAATGTGGATACGGGTCAAAGACTCGTTATAGATTCTAGTGGTAATGTTGGGATTGGAACAAGTGCTCCAAGTAATGCACTTCACGTAGTCAAAAACGTGAATTCTGAGTATGCAGCCTTTATAAAGAATGGTGGAGGAAGTGGGCAAGGTTTGTTAATTGAAGCGAATGCAGGATCATCTGAACCGCTTCTTAATGCTCGTAACAATTTAGGGACATCTAGTCTTTATGTTCAGGGAGATGGAAAGGTTGGAATTGGAACGACTGCACCAATAGGAAAATTCCATGTCGATGGATCTTCAACGACAGCGAGAATTACAAGCTCTTCTGGTCCAAGTTATTTATTAATGGGGAATCGTGACAGTTTGGGTGCTAATAATCCATCAGCGATAACAGCGGCAAATGGAAGTTTGTATTTTGGTGGTGGAGATGATTGGACTTCGGCGACAGGTGGAACCCTAAATTATGGAATGAATTTGTCTGATGCTGGAAATTTATTTATTGGAACTGGTACAACGACGGCGACAGAAAAGCTTCAAGTTAAAGGAAACTTATATTTGGACTCTTCGAGTTCGGAAATAAAGTGGAATGGTAACAATCTCGATCTAAGACTTACTAATGATGCAATTCCTGTCGTTTCTGTGCGTGGTACGGCCAGTTATGATTCTCGATTTGATATGTATGACGCTGGTGATGACGAAGTTAAAGTTCAGCTAAAAACAGGTGGGAGTAGTTACTTTAACGGGGGAAATGTTGGCGTTGGTACCTCGACTCCTACTGAAAAGCTAGAAGTTTCAGGAAATATAAAAGCTGATGGTCTCGTGCTAAACGGTCCTATAAGACGTTCAAGTGGATACACTAACTATATTAGTAATCTACCTTGGTATAGTATTGGCAGTGGAAATGTTGAAGGCTATGTTAAGCTTGTTACGCCAATAGTACATGATGAAGTAAATATGTTTTCGATAAAAATTCGAGGTTACACTTACGGGAATGTAAACTATCGAGTAATGGATATTCATTGCGGTGGATATGCTTATAGCGGTGGTGGTTTAGTTTCCCATGAATGTAAAGCGGACGGAACAGATCTTCCCGTTGAGATTGCCTCTGAAAATAGATCAGGAACAAACTTGGTCGTTATCCGTATTGGAACACCAACGACACCTGCCAGTAGGTGGTATTATGGACACTTCACAGCGGAATATGTTGGTTGGGTTGATAAGGATCCGAGCGGATTTTCTTGGGTTCTTGGGGAAACGACTCCCGCTCTAGGAACAAATTTTAACAATGTTATCTTAAACGACTATCTTGGAACGATTACCACAACTGGGAAAATTGGGGTGGGAAATTCCTCGCCAACTGCAACAGTTGATATCTTTCCAACAACTGGACAAGTTGCAGGTCTTAAGATTGATGCTAGACCAAATAGTACCGGACCTGCTTTACAAATTGCAGCAAGCACACGCTCTAGTGTTGAAAATATATTGGAAATTGAGGATAGCTCTGGAGCAAATAATCTTGTCCTAAAAGCCGGGGGAGATATGGGGCTTGGAATTTCGTCTCCAATCTCCAAGTTAGATGTTTCTGGTGGTCCGGATATGACTGCAGGTTATAATAGAACATTAACACTCCATGGAAATCATCCTTCTCTTGTTCTTAAAAGTAACGGAAACCGTGGAGGGATTTTGTATGATGGTGCTGCTCCTACAGAAGGTATGGGATTTTACGTAAAAGCCACGACTGATGATGTTTCTGGTTCTGGAACAAGAGCAATGACAATATTTAATGATGGAAATGTTGGGATTGGTACAGCCGTACCATCTTCAAAACTTGATATACAGTCTTCAAATTTAAATACAGGAGTTTTAAGGATTTTAGAGAGTGCTGGTGGAAATTCAATTATATCATTATCAGAGGGGGGATCAGGTAATGGTAAGCTTTATGTCAATAAAGTTGATGGATCAAATTCAGTTGTTCTTGCCTCCGCTGGAGACTCGTTTTTTATGGGTGGGTATATTGGTATTGGAACCACATCACCTTCAGAAAAACTCCACGTCGTAGGGAACCTAAGAGTGCAAGGTTCAACAGACTGTACTCTTGGTGGAGGTGCTGGTGCGACAAATTGTACTTCTGATAGAAGATTAAAAGACAATATTGTTCATATTCCTTATGCACTTGATAAAATTAGAAATATCAATGGTGTCGAGTTCGACTGGAATGAAGATAGCTTATCGCCAGGAAAACATTCAATTGGTGTTATCGCACAAGAAATTCAAAAGGTATTTCCAACAGCGGTTATCGAAAATGCAGACGGATACTTAAGCGTTGATTATGCAGTATTAGTATCGCCGTTAATTGAAGCAACAAAAGAATTAGATCGTAATCTAGAAATGTATAAGATGATGAATCAAGGATTGGCTGAAAAGGTTGATAAAAATACTCGTGAGATTGCAAGTCTCAAGGAAGAAAATGAGGATTTAAAGAAGAAAGTTGAAAGTCTAGAAGAAAGACTAGAGCGTCTTGAAAGACTACTTGAGAAATGAAATTACACTCTTTAATTATAATTCCATTTATTGCAACATCTAATTTTTTGGACCTTAAATATTCTAAGATAACTCCTAATATTGTTAAACTCGATAAAGTCATAGAAATTTCTGTCAATGAATCAGCATCTCCACTCTTTGTAAAAATTGATGGCGAACCTAAAAAATATTTAGAGGCCTCTGTTGAAGGAGAAGTGCAGATTGAAAAAGAGATTGGAAATAACGAGAATGATAGTTATTTTCAACTAGGAGTCATCTACGAGGGAAATTACCGCCCAAATGGATTTGTTAAAGCATTTCTTCCTGAGTGGATCTTAAAAGTTTTAACTCTAAGTGACACGACAGGAGTATCAGAAATTGATTTTCTAGATGTGTCTAATTCAAGAGAGCTTAGTAAGTCTGATAATATTCGCGACATAAAACTAAATTTCCAAACAGTCAGCCATCTTGAAAATGGAAAGTTTAAAATTACTGCGAAGCTTAAAGATAAAAAAGTTCTGGGTTTTTGGTTACGAACTGATGGTGATGATAGTAAGGCGAAATTTAATTTGAAGATTAATAGATTTGAAGTGAAATAGCTGAGGCCTAGTAAAAGACCTCAGCATATTTTTAGTAAACAGGAAACTGCTTACAAAGTTCTACAACATTTTTTCTGATATTAGAAAGCTCAGCTTCTTGATCGTGGGCCTTAAGTGCCATCACAATCCAATTTGCAATTAGCTTCATTTGATCTTCTTTAAGACCTCTTGTTGTAATTGCTGGAGTTCCAAGTCGTACACCGCTTGTAATAAATGGTGACCTCGTATCTCCTGGAATCATATTCTTGTTACAAGTGATTCCTGCCGCCTCAAGAGCGTGCTCTGCTTGCTTTCCAGTAAGTCCTACTGAATCAGACTTAACAAGGATAAGGTGGTTATCAGTTCCACCCGAAACAATTTCAACACCAAGTCCCATTAGTGATTCACATAGTGCTTGAGCATTCTTGATAACTTGTTTTTGATAATCAACATAACTTGAACTTAATGCTTCTTTGAAGGAAACAGCCTTTGCTGCAATTACGTGCTCAAGTGGACCACCTTGAATACCTGGAAAGATATTGAAGTTGATTTTCTTAGCAAGTTCTTCATCGTTAGTTAAAACAATTCCACCACGTGGACCACGAAGAGTTTTGTGAGTAGTTGAAGTCACTATATGAGCATGAGGAATAGGTGAGTTATGAACACCCGCAGCGACTAGACCGGCAATGTGGGCCATATCAACCATGAGGTACGCACCAATCTCATCTGCTATTTCTCTAAAGATTTTAAAATCAATTGATCTTGGATAAGCACTTGCTCCTGCAACGATAACTTTAGGCATTTCTTTTTTTGCGATATCTCTTACCATATCGTAGTCAAGAACTTCTCTTTCAATATCAAGTCCGTAAGAAACGATATTAAAAAGTTTTCCAGAGAAGTTAACAGGTGAGCCGTGTGTTAAGTGGCCACCTTGAGCAAGGTCCATTCCCATAACTTTATCGCCTGGGTTAATGATTGAGAAGTATGCTCCCATATTCGCTTGCGAACCAGAGTGAGGTTGAACATTTGCATACTCACAGTTAAAAAGCTTCTTAGCTCTATCAATTGCAATTTGCTCAATCTGGTCAACGTTCTCACATCCGCCGTAGTATCTTTTATTTGGAAGACCTTCGGCATACTTGTTAGTTAGTATTGATCCTTGAGCCTCCATTACTGCTTTTGAAGCATAATTTTCAGAAGCAATAAGCTCAAGACCAAGTTCTTGTCTCTCAAGCTCTTTATTTGTTAAGTTAAAAATTTCTTCATCCATTGTCTGAAGACTTTTTGAATTTTGATCAAACATTAGTATACCTTTTTAAAATAAGTGATGAGTTCGTAGCACCGAAACCAAATGAGTTATTAAGTGCGTATTCAACTTGCTTTTTAACAGCTACGTTTGGAGTATAGTTAAGATCACATTCTGGATCTTGATCTTCAAGGTTAATAGTTGGAGGAATAATTCCTGTGTGTAAAGTCATCGCTGTAAATACTGTCTCAACCCCACCGGCTGCACCTAATAGGTGACCAACCATTGATTTAGTTGAACTTACATTAATTGATTTAGCATGATCTTCACCTAGAACTTTTTTAATTGCTTTCGTCTCTGCAATATCTCCAAGAGGAGTAGAAGTTCCGTGAGCATTTACATAACCAATATCTGTTGCTGAAATACCTGCATCTTCAAGAGCTTTTTTCATACAACCATATGCTCCTGATCCATCTGGATGTGGTGCTGTGATATGGTAAGCATCAGAAGAAGCTCCATGACCTACGATTTCTGCATAGATTTTAGCTCCTCTTGCTTTAGCGCTCTCAAGATCTTCAAGAATAATCACACCAGCACCTTCGCCCATAACAAAACCATCACGGCCAGTATCGAAAGGACGAGAAGCTCTTGTTGGCTCATCATTTCTTTTTGAGAATGCTTTCATATTAATGAATCCACCCATTCCAAGATTACAAACAGTAGATTCTGCTCCTCCTGTGATCATAACATCGTGACGCCCACTTCTGATTTCTTCAACAGCTGTCGAAATTGCGTGACAAGAAGAAGCACATGCAGATGCTACAGTGTAGTTAACACCCATGAAACCATACTTAATGCTAAGTACGCCTGTTGCCATGTTTGGAATGATTCCTGGGATAAAGAATGGAGAGATTCTTCTTGCACCTTTTTCAACAAAAGTTTTTGCAGTATCTTCAGTCATTGTAAGACCTCCCATACCAACTCCTAGTATTGCACCAACTTTGTATGGATCATACTTTGTTAAGTCAATTCCAGAATCCTTCATTGCTTCATCCGTCGCTTTCAGGCCAAAGTGGATAAAGCGATCATATTTCTTTGCTTCTTTTGCTTCAAAAATTTCTTCAGAGAGTTCAAAGTTTTTTACCTCTCCTGCAATTTGAATTGGAAGAGTCGAAATGTCATAACTCTCAACTTTTGAGATTCCAGACTTTCCTTCGATTAGTCCATTCCATACATCATTTAAATTGTGACCTAGAGAACAGATTGTTCCCATTCCAGTAATTACAACTCGTCTTCTCATGTAAACCTCCATGAATGCCAATAATTTGAACTTTTTAGGCAAGTTTTGGCAAGTCGCAAAAGGTCGAAATTTCAGGTATTTGAGAGATTTTTGAAAGCTTTCTTACAATAAAATGTCGCTATCTGTTAAGCTTGTGAAATCAGTCATGTTTTTATGCTGAATTACCGAAACGTGGACGTGAGATACTTTCTAATCTTGATACTTACATTTAATGTTTTTGCACTCACTGATGTGGTGAAAGTTGGGCTATTTGATGTAGCCCCATTTTCCTATATTAATGGGAAGGGGGAGCTTGACGGTGTAACCTTCAAGTTCCTAAAGAAGCTAGAGACTGAATCAGGTTTAAAGTTTAATTTTACTATTCTTCCATATGCTCGTTTAGTTGATAATCTTAAAGATGGAAATGTTGATATGGGAATGTTTTATCCTTCCTCTAAAAACTCAGGTGACTTTATTAAGCTTTCTGAGACTTTAGGTAATGATAATATTATTGTCCTGAGAAGTGATATTTCAGCCAAGGCTCTTTCTGATTTAAAGGGAAAAATCATTGCTCGAATTCGTGGCGGAAAATATTATGATGAATTTGATAATGATGACGAGATTAGAAAAGTTGATTCGGTGAATTACGCACAGTCAGCTACCCTTTTTTTGGCTAGACGAGTAGATGGTTTTATTATTCCAAGGGTCGCATTGAGGTATCTTATTCATACTAATAATTACCGAAAAGAAGACTTCTCTCATTCTATTTTTGTAAATCATAAGAAAAATTTCCTACACATAAGAAATGGCCTATCTGAAGAACTAAAGAAGAAGCTTGAGATAGCCAATATTGAAGTAATCAAAAAATATAAACTTAAAAAGTTAGAAGATTTATTATGAAAAAAATTTTTGTGATGGCAATGCTTTCTACTTATGTATGTGCAGCGCAGGTTGTGCTTACAGATGGAAGAAGTTTAAAAAACTGTACAGTTGGAAAAGAACAAAAAGATCTTGTCTGCGTCGAAGGAGAGAAGACTTTTTATATATCGTCATCTCTAGGGTATGAAGAGCCAAAATCTTTTGAAATTAATGAGAAAGATAGTAACTCGCGAATGATCCTAAACTATATTGATCATATTATTGATGACGATGGAACATTTTTGTATGCACAAAATGGTATGGATCTTTATGATAATAGTGACCATGGGGTGAAGGGCAAGATTGCAGATGTTCGCTACAATCAACAAGTCGCTGGATTCTACTTTCCAGAAGAGTCAAAAGACTTTCCGGTTATTCTCGATAAAATAAAGAAAATTACAAAGAGAAATATTGAGCGTGTAAAAAAACAAATTAATGAAGAAGGACTATTTGTAAATTTAAATGGAAAAAAACAAAGCTGTAATAGGCTCAATGGACCAAACTGTAATATCGCAAAGTGTGGTGAGTCGCTAATGATCTTTGGCCCTTACACAGGCAATGATGGTTTTATAAACCTTCCTCTAAAAAATGGAAAAATTGATTTTAGTCAGCCGGAAATTAGCGAAGTGTTCTTTGAATCAGGAGAGCTCGCAATTGGTGTCTACCCAGACACAAGAATAGATGCGATAAGAAATACAGTTCCTTCTAAGTATGCTGGCCATGCACAATTTGCTGAGAATATTAGATCAGGTGGTGGTCAGTTCATCGAAAGAGAAGTGGGATTTTGTGACGGTCTAAGTGCTAAGCCTTTTAAAAACTTAAAAGAAAAGATTGATGAAGATTATAAGAATTCTCAAATGATCGAACTTGTTGATTTTATCGACGGGAGTGTTGACTCAATTCTTGTGAATGAATTAGCACTACCTGACATCGTCTGTACACATAATGGAGCCTACTACAATCCTGATGCTTTTAAACAAATTGCATCGAAACAATCTCAACAGCTTTCAGTTGTGACTCTTGAAAAAGCTAAGGAGTTGTTTAAAAAAGCAAGACAGCGCGACGATATTGCTTGGGGATATACTGAGGATGGATGTTATGCTCGAGCTCACTTAATGACTGAGATGTTTAAAGACGCTGGAGTAAAAGCTGATAAGGTTTGGGCAAGGGGACGTCTTACTATTCCAAATGGCTACGGAGCAACTTGGTCGTATCACGTAGCCCCAATTCTTCATGTTCTTCAAGATGATGGTTCAGTGAAAAAAATGGTAATTGATCCATCAATTTCTAATGAGCCTACGAGTGTTGATGAATGGCTTAAGACGATGAAAGTTTCGAATAAAGATGTAGCTATAAATGATTACCCTTCTCCAATGAATGCTAAGTCTTTTGGTAAGGTCAGCGTGAGCTTTTCAAATGACGAGCCATACTGGCCAATGTTCAATGATTATGACAAGCAGACAAAGGATGATATGGCTGAAGCAACGATGAGTGAATACTTAATGTATCAATAAGCTAAAGGTTATTATATGAAATCAAAATTAGTCCTGCTGATGATGTTCTCTTTCGTGAATCATGCCATGGTTGTGAAGAAAAATGTCCGCATTCAAAAAGTTGTTAGACTTGAAAAAAATCTTGAAGTAAATATGTTCGGAATGGCCGCAGACTATCACGCAGACTTCCAGTTAAGTAAGTGCTTATTTAATTCAGTAGTTAAAAAGGTTGAAGTGGGAATTGAGTTAGATGTAAAAAAATTAGAGATAAAAAAATGTCACGCTCCAGAGGACTAGTTAATGTGTCCCGTGGAGCATGAACTTAAAAAACTTATTGTTTCTTTTCAAGATAAGTAACAACGTCTTTGATAGACTTTAGACCTTCAGCGTCTTCTTCTGGGATTTCAACACCAAATTCGTCTTCCATTTTCATCATAAGTTCTACGATGTCTAATGAATCAAGGTTAAGATCGTCAACGAAGCTTGTTTCAAGGTTAATCTTTGCGATATCAATTTTCGTTGCATCACTAACTAGTTTAATTACTTTTTCTTCCATAAGTCTCTCCTATGTTTAAAGCCAAGATTTTAATCATTTTATATATAAAGTCCACCATCAATTTTAATTACTTCACCAGTTATATACGAAGACGCCTGGCTTAGTAAGAAGCATGTAAGATTTGCAATATCTTCTGACTTCCCAAAATCTCCAAGTGGAATTGACGAAAGATACGCTTCTTTTGCCTTATCTTCAAGAGCATCTGTCATATCTGTCGCAATAAAACCCGGACAAATTGCATTTGCCCTGATATTTCGGCTACCTAGCTCCTTTGCAACCGACTTAGTGAAGCCTAAAAGTCCCGCTTTTGACGCAGCGTAAGCTGCCTGAGATACGTTACCCATTAGTCCGACAATCGAACTAACATTAACAATACTTACGTTTTCGGCCTTTAAAAAATATCTTGAGCAGATGCTTGTTAGCATCATTGCACCCTTAAGGTTTGTCGAAAGGATTGAGTCGATATCGCTCCCTTTCAGTCTTAAAAGTAGTGTGTCTTTTGAGATACCAGCGTTGTTTACAAGGCCTTCAATTGGACCAAATTCTTTTACGAATTCACCAACCGCATCTTTCATCTCGTCTTCATTTGTAACGTCAAATTTAAGGCCTGTAACATTTGAAGCGCCTAGTGTTTTAAGTTCTTCAGTTAGAGCAGCCGCCACATCCTCTTTTCCTTCTCTATAGTTAAAGATAACGTGAGCTCCTTGCTTCGCAAGACCTTTCGAAATTTCAAGTCCAATCCCACGGCTTGCACCTGTTACTAAAACTTTCTTATTTTTTAAATCATTATAAGTTGCGATCATTTTAATGCCTCCACAAGTTCGTCAAATGCACCTTCTTTATCAAGGCTGATTACTTTATTTGTTCTGTTTATTTTACGAGCTAGACCCATAAGAACACGGCCCGGTCCAACTTCAATACAAAGAGTATTATCAGGAAGAGAAGAAAAAGATTGTGTCCAAAGAACCGCCCCATCAATTTGCTGAATAAGGTTTTCTTTTACAACGTCACCACTTGTTCCAGCTTCGTATTTTTTAGCATCGATATTTGCGATATATGGAACTTTAGTTTCAGTGAAATTAATTCCACCAAAGAAAGTTGTCATATTCTCTCTTGCTGGTTTCATTAGAGAGCTATGGAAAGGAGCTGAGACTTTTAGCTCAACAGCACGGTGTGGATCTGTATGATTTTCACTTAACCATTTTACAGCTCTATCACAAGCTTCCGCGTGTCCTGAAATAACAATTTGATCTGGATCATTGAAGTTTGCTGGCATTACTTTATTATCTTCTGTTGAAGATTCAAGGCATGCTTTCTCAACGATTTCGCCAGGTACTTTTAAGATTGCATACATTTTTCCCATTCCCGCAGGAACAGCTTCTTGCATGAATTTACCGCGATTGTTTACGGCCTTGAGTGCATCTTCAAAACTGATAGCTCCTGCGGCCACGAGAGCTGCATACTCACCAACAGAGTGACCCATTACCGCAGAAATTTGAATGTTGTGTTCCTTAAGAACCTCTTCAACTTTTTTAAATAGTCCCACTGAGTGAGTTAGAATTGCTGGTTGTGTATTTTGAGTAAGAGTTAAGTCTTCCTCTGGTCCATCAGTCATCATCTTTTTAAGATCATAACCTAGAACTTCATTTGCTTTATCAAGAAGGGATTGATCGATATTACTTCCCATTCCAACGTACTGAGACCCTTGTCCCGGAAAAAGTAGAACAACGTTTTTCATTATTATCTCCATTTATTAGTAACGAAGTAGTGTCGCACCAGTTGTTAGTCCAGCTCCAAAAGCATCAAGAAGTAGGATTTGTCCTCTCTTGATTCTTCCATCTGTGATCGCTTCGTGCATCGCTATTGGAATTGTTGCAGCTGAAGTATTGGCGTACTTATCAATATTCACGATAACTTTCTCAGGATTAATACCTAAAAGCTTTCCTGTCGTTTCAATAATACGTACGTTGGCTTGGTGAGGAATTAGCCAGTTAACATCGTCAAGAGTCATTTGTGCACGATCAAGAACAATAGTTGCATTTTCAGCTAGTGTTCTTGTTGCAACCTTGAACATCTCTTTTCCCTTCATTTGCATGAAGTGAACTTTGTCTTCGATATGTTGTGCAGTTAAAGGCTCAACTGAACCACCAATAGGTTGGTCAAAAAATTCTTTTCCTGTTCCATCTGCTCCAAGGTGAAGAGAGAGGATATCAGAGTCGTCATTATCTTCGTTTCTACCAACGACGGCTACACCGCAACCATCACCAAAAAGGATACATGAGTTTCTATCTTCCCAGTTTACCTCTCGAGATAGCATTTCACTTCCTACGATAAGAGCATTCTTAATCGCACCCATCTTAATAAGACCTGTGGCCATATTAAGTCCGTAAACAAATCCAGAGCAAGCCGCTGCAATATCAATGGCCGCACACTTATTTGTAATCCCTAATTTTTGCTGAAGAATACATGCTGTGTTTGGTAGCCTATAGTCTGGAGTAACCGAAGCAAAAAGAATCATATCAATATCATTAGGCTCGAGATTTGCAGCTTTTAATGCATCTAATGTCGCGTGGTAGGCCATGTCACTTGGAAACTCGCCACCTTCAGTTGAACAAATATGTCTTTGCTTAATTCCTGTTCTTTCGTAAATCCATGCGTCCGAAGTTTCGATCGTCTTTTCTAAATCAAAATTCGTCACAACTTTTTTAGGGGCATATATTCCTGTCCCTTTAATTTTGACCTTATAGTTCATAAATCACCTCGATTTTTTTTATGGTGTATTCTTTAAGTAAAGTTATCATTTGGCAAGCTTCGAAGCGCTAAAACTTTAGTAACTGATTGAAATGACGAATATTTATGAAGAAAAAGAAACTTTTTAGATGCCCTTATTGGCAGCTCTGTCTTATAGCAAGGTCTGCCTTCATATATTCATCTGCAGAAACTTGTTTAAAAGGTGAAATGTCGTATAGATTTTGACAAAATTGATTTTTAGCACATTGATTTTCTTTGATTAGAATTTTGATTCTCTCTCCAATATAAGTCACATAATATCTTTCTTTATGGAATATAGAAGATTTCTTTTTGACTGACTTTATTCTACAGTTTTGAAGATCCCGTGACTGACATTTTGAAAGGGCTGCTTCAATATGATTAATTTCTTCAATTACCTCGCCTTCTATATATGAGATTTGGTATGAAAGATCTTGAAAGTTAAAATCGCAGATAGGGGCTTTACTTTGTTCGTCATTATCAAGAAGAGAGTAGAGTTCAAAACTCTTGTTGAAATCATTATCATTAATACCTATTGCCTTGAGCGCAAGGTGAATAATTATGTGTCTTAAATCGTGATTCTCTGAGAGCTGCTTATCAAGGTAATCTCTAGTGAAGAAAATAATATTATTAGATGCATAATAGTTTAACTTATATATCGAGGAAAAATTGATTTCATCACATATGATAATTTTTTTCTCGCTATTTAAACTCCTTAACTCTTCGATAGTACTTTTAGAAGCTAGATTGTCCGCCTCTAGGGACGTAATAATTCTGTCGAGACTTAAATAGACTTTCTGTCTTAAATGATCGCCTCCGTTACCAACATCATCACCTCCGCGACTAATCTTCTTTCTAATTTGAGAAGGAGTAAGGGTCTTGGTTGTATTTAGTTTATCGATGGTAATTTTAATCGTTACTTTATCTTCGTTAATTACCTGAGCTCCATGTGCATCAATTAGTGTAATAAGGCTAGGCTCAATCTGAGGCTTTAATTCGTTCTTAATCGTTTCAGAGGCAATTACCGTAAAGGATATATATGAAAAAAATAAAAAATTAATTAGCATTTGAGATCCTTTAGTTGCTGACCGAGTTTTTTATTTTGCTCAATTATATTTGAGTTATCCTTGATCAGATTGATAGTCTCAATACAGGTATTGATTTTTTCGCATGTTTCACTCTTTACTTGTGATTTTTTCTTCTTGATCACTTTCTCTTTTACGCATCGAACTTTTGCCTTGATCTGTGTTTTGTATTCGCACTTTAAAGGTGAGCACTCTTTACTCGTAATTCGAGGACCTATGTCATGAATTTGCTCGAAGTCAGTATAACCCTTTGAGAGACATTTGCTTTTCGCATTTTCGAGCAATAATTGATCTAGCACCTTATAGGTGTAAGCACTACTCGATGAAGTATTTATAATTATAATATTATTGTTGAGAAAGCCTTCAGATGTTGTAGCTGAGAAACTATAGGATTTAAGTATTTTTTTGCGTGCTGTTGTTGCAATATTCAAATCACAATAGAGTTCACTTCCCTTTACTTCTGGAAGAATTGATAGAAGCTCAAATGTCTTATGAAACGAATCATCGTTGACCCCTGATACTCTTAAGAGTTCATGAAGAAATAATGGTGATAAATTAACATCATTTCTAATATAATTTTCAATTCGTTTGATATCTAAGGTAAGCTCACCAGGGACACCAATTGCATCTACTAGTGACTGGCGATTATCATAGAGATCTTCCCATGAAAAATATAGTTTTCCATTTTCTAAGGTATTTAAAGCTTTTTCTAGCTCGGGGAAAAAGGTAGAGTTTTTTAACTCTTGAAGAAGCGTTCTTGATTCCTTCAAAAAATATCTTCTTACTTTTGCTTCTCTTAGCTCGTTTGAAGCAGCGAGAATTGAGCCATTCACGAATAGTAAAATTATGAGTATCTTTTTCATTGAAAATCTCGAGTTTGAGGAAATAGTTGAACATTTAAACTATAAACTTGCTGACCAGAGCCGGTTTGTAAAAACTCACTCATCTCTTTCCTAAAAATTTTGATGCGTTTTTTAGCCTCTTCAAGATTTGCGGGGTCTAGAGGCATTGTAATCGAAGAGATATCTCTTAACTCAACGATGTCATTATTTAGCGAATATAATGCTCTTTCAATATTGTCTTGATGATATTTTCTTATCGCTTGGGATGGAGTATCTGTAGGGGTTTCTATTCTTTGCAAGGTTCTTAGTATTTTCCCATTATCTTCAACGAGAAGTCCTAGTCTTTTAAGGCGATTTATGGCGTCGATGGTATCATCAACATCTATTCCTAGCTTTTTTGCAATCCACTCAGGTGAACTTTCAAATTCTGAGAGCTCTGTTAAATTAAGTATCACGATATGATACCAATTTGATATTAACTCGAACTGATCAAGTTGCAAAAGGTGATAATCGTATCTTTCTGTTAGTTGACGAGCTTTTTTGTGGGTTTCATCTAGTCTTTGATACTGATAATTTTTAACCGATTCTATAAAGTCGACATAGGTGTCATCCATTAAGTTTAGCTTATCTTTCCATGAAAGAGCTCTATCTAAAGTGAGTGGACGTTTGTTATTTAGAATACGAGAAAAACTATCAGCTGAAATGTCGAGAGATTTTGCAAATGATCTCAGTGAATACAGATGATTACGCTTTTTTCTTTCAAAGAGCTCATCTTTTAGTATTGCAATATGTCTTAGATCAAAGTCAGTCATATTGAAATTATATTAATTTTTTAGATTTCTTTCTTATCTTTTGAAAATAATACAATGCTGTACAACTAATTGTCAGTGTTAAAAGTAGTAGAACTTATATGTTGCAGGAGGGGGAGCAACACATATTGGCCTGGACTATTGAGATGATTCTTCTTCTTGTGTAGATAGGGTTCATTAAAAAAACAAATGGAGGAAATATGAATTCTATCAAAAAATGTATCGTGATTTTGACTTTAACTCTTGCAACTACAGTAAATTCATTTGGTGCAATGTCTTTATTTACTGGTGGATCTTCACTTGCGTTGACTGGGTTGGGGGTCTTTCTAGGGGGAGTTTTCGCTGGAGGCACTGAAGTTATTGTAACAGGAACGAAGCTTCCAATTGTGGGGTCAATTGGAATTTTGGCAGGATTAGTTCTACTTGACGAACAGAATGATACTTTTGTTTTTACTGAATTAAGTAAAGGCCAGATTGAGGAATTGTCTTTGGATGAAAGTACTGTAGAGATTTATAATAGTGATATTTCTGAATTAAATATGATTATTGAAGATGTAAATTCTCAAATGGTTCAGGGAATGACTGCTGAAGATTCTGCTGCGATTTGGGGGGAGTACCTTGAGTATGTATCACCTGAAACAAGAGAAGTCTTGAAGAAGATAGCAACGTCTAAAAAATAAGAATTAAAAATCATATGATAAAGAAAAGGACTTCTTTTGAAGTTCTTTTTTTTCTCTTCAAGGTGAGTAGTTTTGAAGAGATAAAATAAAAAAGGACTTCAAATGAAGTCCTTTTTTTATATGTAAAAATAATTTTTTAGAAATTACTCAGCAGCTTCTTCTGTTTCTGCTTTAGTTTCGAAAACTTTTTTACCTTTCCAGTAACCAGAAGGAGAGATACATCCTTTCTTAGTTAATTCACCTGTAGTTGAATCAGTAACAACAACATTGTGTGCGTAAAGCTTGTGGTGTTGTCCTGCTCTTCTCATTCCTTTTTTCGATACACTGGTTTTCTTCTTAGGTACTGCCATTTTTCACTCCGTTATATTCAACTTGAAATCACAATTATAGTTATGAGCTTACTCTTGTACATTGGTTTTCGGACAAAAACAAGCTTTTTTAGCTAACAATCTTTAATTCTGGTGCCCACAATGTTCTTCATTTAGGTTTGCACCACAAGTATGGCAAAGGCCCTTGCATGCTGCGTCATGTACAGGGTAGTGGTCAATTGCTAAGAAAACCGCTTCCTTAATGATTTCAGATACTTTTGCCTTCCCTCTGTTGTGGTAGAAGATATCTGCTTGGTCACCATTAATATATATTTGATCGAGTTCTTCGTAGTCTGGGTCATTTTCGAAGCGCTGATTAATGAATGCACCTTTAAATTCAGCTTCAAAAGTTTCGTGCATATCCTTGAGACAACGAATACAGCTGGCCTGGTAAGTTCCAGAAACTGTTCCATCAACCCAAAGGTATTCACCATATTCTCCCTCCGCGTCCCTTTTAAGTCTGATAGACGCTTGGATAGTATTTTCTATCGTTTTGTCTCCTTGGTTTAGGTCTTCTGCCACAGTTTCAATGATTGGAGCAAGCCAAGGAGTATTCTCTGTAGTCAGATCGAGCTCATCATACTCGTCGTTGAACTTTGAGATTAAGATTGGTTCGACAGCAATTGGATTGTCGTTTTTAGTCATCATTATAATGTCCTTATATTGGATATCTATTTTTATGCTTCTTGTTACAACATTATATATGAAGAGTGAAGTACTGGTTGAGTTTTTTGTCTAAATTTTAGACGTGTGATCAATCATTTATTGTTAAATTAATAGTCAGCTAGTTTAAGTCATTGTTTAGCGTTCATGTTTGTTGGCACGATTGTTGCTCCAGTAACAACAATTATTTTCTAATTAATTTGTTTATTCTTAGCTTATGGAGGCTTCAATGAAATTATTACTTCTAGTTTTAGCAGTGTTCTCATTCTCTACATTTGCAGCAGATAAGGTTCCTTCATCTGTTGAGTGCATCAAAAAAGAATTAGTGAAAACAAAATCTATGGAAAAAGCCTATCAGGCTTGTTCGGTAAAAAAATAACCTACATAAAATTACAAATATAACGGAGACAACACGATGAAAAAACTTTTCTTAACGACGCTACTACTTGCAAACGTATTCAACGCCTACGCAGATATCGATTTAAAAGATGGATATGCAGGGAAATCAAAAAGAGAATTTATTAGAACACTTAAGTCAGGGCAGAGAATTGAACTTGATTTGGGGGCTCCGAAATATGTAGAAGAAATTTTAATCTTCGCAGAAGGTAAGCAATCACAATTTTCATTTGCGGATGTATATGCAGATGGCGAACTAATTTCAACTCTTGGAGTTCCAGGTTTTGATCCAGACTATCCAGTAGTAGTTAGAGGAAAAGTTAAAAAGATTGAAGTTGTTGCTCGTGCCAACTCTAAAGTTGCAATTTTAGACTTCCAGGTATTCACGACTAGAAAAAACTATAATTCTTATTCTCAAGTTTCACTTGCAGAAAGATCAAAGTTTAGCCTTGATGATTGGGGAAAACATGTTCTTGATTCAGTTCATGAAATGTACTTCCTAATGAGAGATCAGGGATTAATTTCTGAGCAAGAATTTGTAGATTACGTACAACCAATTAGAAGAATGGCCATTGAAACACAGGCATCTGATGATGCAAGGGATGCTGACTCTTTAAAAACGTACATGAAAGCAAAAAAGCTTGCGCAAAAAATCATAGATGCTGCCCCATTATTTGATAAGACATTAATGGTTATGGATCAAAGACTAGATATGCTTTCTATTGATTTAAAAACAATCAAAGAAGATATCAGCGAAAAGTACGACATCAACCTAGAATAATTTTTAAAGAAACTTTTAATTGGAGATCATTATATGAAAAAAATATTTTTAACATCACTTGTAGGATTAGCAACATTATTACCATTAGCAGCTCAGGCAGAGGCCATTAAAGGTGATACCGGAAAATTTTGTCCAGGTGCTCAGGTTGTAAAAAACTTAGACGGATCATATGTCGAAAGAGTTTTTATTGCAGCGGAAGGAATTAGAAATGATGGCTTTATTCACGTATATGCTGACGGTGTAAAAGTGCAAAGAATTGGTATCCCAGGATATGATCCAGATTACACATTTAGAATTAGAAGAAATGTTCAGGAACTAAAACTGACGTTTGAAGGAACATGTGCAAGAGTTCTTGATTATAAAATCTTTACTCCAGCACAAGCTCCAAAAGGACCACGTTATAGTAGAGATAGAGCGATGGAGACTTCTTGGGGTGCTGAGGTTCTTAATCTAATCGATGGGATTGATGATTCACTTGTAAGAGATGATTTAACAGTTGATCCACTTTATACAAATGTATTAAGACCGCTTAAGAAAATCGCAATGTATGAAAGAGCTTCGGAAAATGAAAGAAATACGAGAAGTTTAATTAAGACTTTAAGAGCTCTTAAGATGGCCGAAATTATTCGTGACAATAGAACATATATGTTTAATAAGCTTGAAAATAGCGAGCATGAGTATTTAGTTGCTGATCTTCTTTCTATTCTTGAGGACGTGCTAGAGCACACGGATGTGAAGCAAAATCGAATTGGGGAAACAATTAAGTTCCTTGAAGAAGAACTAGCTGAGTAAGGAGAGAAAGATGAATCTTATAACTAAAGGAATTGTTGCACTTGGAGTTCTATCTTCTGTGCATGCCGCTGATCTAATTGTAAAGTTAGACGATCTTGATAGATGTAATTATGCAGAAAGTTGTAAGTTAGCTGATAGTGGAGTTATGTTATCTTGTTCTAGTGGAAATATGAGAACGGATAGTGATGGAGTTTATTGCGCAAATTCAAATACAGTTCTCTCTATTCAATCTCAAAAGTATCCAATTACTCGAATGGATTATGAGTGGAGGAGTGCTACCTTTGATTACTCAACACCTGGAGTAGTTCAAGTGAAAAATACTTCTTCAAGTCTTTATGCTTTAGCTGCGCACAATGTTCAGGGATATATAAAGGAAATTAAAGTTCGCAGAGACTCTGCCTCGATACTTGTGAAAAAAATAACTTTGAAGAAAACAATTCATGGTGATTTAAAGGAAACGGCCTCTTCATTAAATGATGCACTTTCATCGACTTACTTTTTTGTATCAGAGGAGTTAAAGAACTTTAAGAATAACATTGCTAAGTCTCACATTGGGCATACTGAAAGATTTCAAAAAGCATTGAAGGAAGGTCAGGATATTCTAAATAAGAGAACTAAGGATGGAAAGTATGAGTATTCAATTCTTGATTGGAGAGTTCAAGAAAATGCGAGACTTCTTGTTGCTTTTGGTTCGATTCTAGATGAGTTACTTACAGAGTACGATCATGTAACAACATTAAAAACAGCTATCGATAATATGAGAACTCTCGTTTCTGAGCTTCGTGACTCATACGGATGGGGAAGAAGCTTAAGTGGAAAAGTTTCTAAAGCATCATCGACTCTACTCGATGTTGTAAGACTTGAACTGCAAGAGCTTGGGGCAATTAGAATGTCACTTGGAGACTCTGTTACTTCATACACAAAGCTTTTAAAAATAACTGGATCCCTTAAAGCAAAAGTTGATGCCGCGAAGTCGGGTGATATGAGAGCACAAAGAGAAATCTTTAACTTTGTAGATGCATGGAATGAGCCAGCATGGCAAGCAGAGTTAGATAAATTAGTTCACGCTGGACCAGACGTTAAGAACCTTGTCACGCCCAAAACTTACAATGCTTCTTCAAGCGATGGAATCTTTAGAGGATCTTTCAGAAGCAGGATTTGAAGTACCAAAGTTAGACTAAGGATAATGGAGTAGAAATGAAAATGAGAAATAAATATTCAAAAAAAATGGCACTCGCTCTATTGCTAAGTGCGGGAGCTTATGCTGGAAGCGTATCTGAGAACCCTGTTACTGGGGAGAAAGCGATTAACATCGTATCGTTATGTTCTGGCAAGTCTAAGGTATGCGAAATTAAAGGAATTGGATTTCATATGGGGTGCTCAGGTAAACTTGAGAAGGGAACTGGCGGAATGTACTGTTCTAATGGAGTGATGACATTTAGTTCCTTACTTCCAATAACTTCAATTACGGGTAACGGAATTGACTCTATCGAGATTTCATCAACAAGTCCTTCTAAAGGAATTTTAATACCTTCAGGTCGCCAGACAAGTGCTGCGAAGTATAGTGTAGATCATGCTTCTAATGTTGAAGTTTCTCGTATTACAAGTTGGTCACCTGAAATAAGTGAAGTTACTCTTCTTGGTGGTGTTGGCGATCTTGTACAAAGTATGTCCGGCGCTACTTTTGTTCTTGAAAGCGCTTACTCAAATGTATTTAGACAATTACAAATCTTTAAAGGGAATATCAGTAAGTCTGATATGGGTCATACGCTTAGACTTGAAGCCGCGCTAAAAGAGGGGATCGAGCTTTTAAAAAAGAAAGATAAGAATGGTAAACTCACAACGTCAGTACTCGACTGGAGAGTACAGGAAAATTCTCGTATCATCGTAGCTTTCGGTTCAATCATGGACGAGCTGCTTGAAGATTACGACCATGTTACTTCAATTCAACACTCTATTAAGACAATGAGAGAACTTGTCGTACAACTTAGAGAGCTTTACGGTTGGAATAGAAGTATTGCGGGTAAAGTTTCAAAAGCGTCTTCAACTCTTCTTGATGTTGTAAGACTTGAACTGCAAGAACTTGGTGCCATTAAAATGTCACTTGGTGATTCTGTTACAACATATACTAAGCTTTTAAAAATTACAGGTTCGTTAAAAGCGAAAGTTGATGCTTCGAAGTCAGGAGATATGAAGCACAAAGAGAAATCTTTAATTTCGTTGACGCATGGAATGAGCCAGCATGGCAAGCAGAACTTGATAAACTAGTTCATGCGGGGCCGGATGTTAAAAATCTTGTGACGCCAAAACTTACAATGCTTCTTCAGGCGATGGAGTCCTTGGAGGATCTTTCTGAAGCAGGGTTTGAAGTACCAAAACTCTAATCTGCACATAAAATGAGGGCTCGAAAGGGCCCTTTTTTATTTCTAAGTCACTGAAATCTATAGAGCTGCTATTGTTTGTTCCTCTCGTAAATAAAAATCAGATAATATAGAAAGATGAAAACTCTTATTGTGTTCATATTTCTGATAACCCATATCCAACTTGCAAATGCTGGGACTGAGTCCGTAGTTGGTGATTATGCTTTATCTGAATGTCAGCAGTTAAGTGGGGAAGAGAAATCAAAATGTGAAGCAGAGCTTGAGAGTAATAAGCTTGCTTATCAAAATCAAAAAGAACAAGTTAATAATATTGAAAAGATTGGAAATGAAACCTTAGATTCAAATACAATGAGTGGAGGAATTGCAGTTGCAGCAACAGCTGCCATTGAATTAGATATTCTTGGTTCTCTCGGTATTGGTATTTCTTTTGAAGGATCTTGTTATTCTTGTAAGTTTGGAACAGCTGTATCTTTGCTTGCGTTTCTGTATCAAAAGAATAGACATGATAAGTACGATGGACTCTTCAAAAATGCCAAAGAAAAACTTCGTGTTCTTTATGAAAAAACACATGAGAATAAGAATGATATTCAATATCAAGTACTACTTTCTGAAATCGAAGCTTTTGAACTAATCTATAAGGCCGCAAAAGAAAAAGCAGGTGCCCATAAAAATTTAAAAACAATATTTACACTTGTTCAAGCTGCTGCAGCAGTCGAAGTTGTTATTTGTTCGTTCCCAATGAGTGGGTGTAGTCCAGTACCTCCAGCGATTACTCTTGCTACTGCAACAATTTCAGCATCCGCAGAGGGGAAGGCACAAGCGAGAACAGAAGGAAAAGCTGATATCGCCAAAAAGGGACTTGATATTACACGTGCACTTGCTGCTAAATTTCATCTTCAGTATCAAGAAGGGGATGAAGGAGAACTTAGTGTTGCTGATAGTGAAATCGCTGTTCCACAAGGTGAAGAGATAGAGAATAAATTAGTAACGACAACTTCACCATCCGTAGAGTCAACAGCAATGAATGGCGGTAAAAGATCGAGTTCAAAAGCTTCAACTGGATCAACGGCAAAAAATAAATCGAATTCTCAATCTTCCTCTTCAAATCTATCTTATAAGACAAGTGGGCTTTGCTTATCCTCAGAAAGTAAACTTGTAAAATGTAATACTCTCTCGGCATCGAGTGGTTTTAAAACAATGCCTTTAACAAAATCAAGTAAACTAGGAACTCAGGTTTCCAATAAGGTTGGCTTTGATAAAGCAAGAGGTGCAATGGATGATGCATTTAAGGGGGATTATTCTAAGCTTCAGGCTTATGCAACTGACGGTCAGTATCGTTTAACAAAGAAAGTTGTTGGTAAATTACTTGATAAGGCACTTGATTCGAAAACATTGGATAGCAAAGCTAGAAATTATGTTGAGAAAGCGAAAGCTGGGTTCACCGACAAAGAAAGAGATGATTTTATAAAAGAGTTTTCATCGCCTGGACTTCTGGCTGCTAATAAGTCGTTATTTAAAAATGATATTATCGAAGCAACAAATGAAACGAAACAGGCTTCACCTTCTCTTTTATACTCGGGCAGTTCAAAAAATCTAAATAAAATGAATGGCCCATCAAAAGATAAAGAAAATGATTCTCTTGAGAAAATAATTGGTGAGAATTCATTCTTCGCAAACTTAGATGAATCAGGGCAAACTATATCTGGGAGATCATCTTCAGATTTCGAGACATCGAAGAATAGCGTCGACTACTCCGACTATAATATTTTCTACACGAATGAAATTAATAAGCAAAAGGATGTTAACCTTTTTAAAGTAATTACTCATCGTTATCAGAGTCATCTCGTCTTAAAGCGTCTAGGTGTTGATTAAGAACCTCCAAAGCATTATGATATCTTTACTTGGCCGCTAAAAAGTGGTCTTTTTTATTTTGGAGTTCTTGTGAAATTATTTATCTGTGGATTTTCTGGTGCTGGAAAAACAACATTTGCTGAAAAGTTTTCCGTGAGTGATAGTTTTGGTGTTTTTGACCTTGATGAAGAGATTTTTAATCGCATGGGAAGTGGACATGATCATCTCGGTGATTATATCGAGGAAATCGGTATCGACGAATTTAGAAAAGATGAAATTGATATGATCAAAGTTCTTCACCAAAATTTTAAAGATAATTATTTAATTGTCCTTGGAGGGGGTGCCCTCGAATCATCTGAGATTCTCGAGCATATTAAAAATGTTGATGGGAAGCTGATATTTATTAATACTGATTTTGAAACTTGCTATAAACGTTTACAGTCGGTGGAAGATAGACCTTTAATGAAAAAAGGTAAGGCCTTTATGCAGGATCTTTATAATAAAAGACTCCCTACGTATCAAGCAGCAGACCTTCATTTAAGTGAAAATGACCTCCGCGGTATTAAAACTGTTGAAGAGCTTGTTACCTTTGTGAATAAGTAGAGAATATTCGTGAAAAATAAATTTCTTCTTGTTCTTTTTTCTCTTCTTCACCTAACTTCTGCGGCAGACGGTTTTGAAAGTAAAATTAAAAATGAATACAATGATCTACTTAGTAAGAAGTACGCTCTCTTACCGCACAAGGGAACTTTTTTAATTCCATTTTCTTATAACAACACTCCTAATAATGAGTCATATAAGATTCTAACTGAGAGAAGTGAGTTTCAAGATCGCGGCGCTTATAACAGACGAATCGAAGCTGAGTTTCAAATAAGCTTTCTTTTTCTAATTAGTAAGGACACATTCAACTCAGACTTCAATCTCTTTGTTGGTTATACACAGCAATCTTGGTGGCAAGTGTATAACAAACCGTGGTCGAGACAATTTAGAGAGACAAATTATAATCCTGAAATTTTTGCTCGAAATGTTATGGATAATCCTACTAAGTTCTTAGGTGGAGAGATTGTAGCGTATGACTTCGGCTATATGCACCAATCTAATGGCCAAATACAAGAATTGTCCCGAAGCTGGGATCGTCTCTTTGTGAGAGGTGCTTTTGTTTTTGGAAAAACTATCGTCACTCCCACTCTTTGGTACCGCTTACCGGATCCAGATAAGAAAGACGAAAATCCTGATACCGAAAAGTTTATTGGTTTCGGTGAAATAAGGGTTGATCGAGTTTATGGGCGAAATAGATTGGGGCTTCGAGTCATTCCTGGGACACACTCTATGGGCGTTGAACTTTCCCATAGTTATCCACTGACGGAAGGGGTTAGGCTCTTTACAAAAATTAATTATGGCTATGGAATGTCTCTCATTGATTACAATCACAAGGCCGAAAGGTTTGGGATCGGCGTGACCCTGACCGATCTTCTTTCAAGTGTCTCCAATTAACTGCCCCCTTGCAATGGTGTTAGTATTTGAGGATATTTCCAGAATATTCGAGAGATAGCTCGAACTATATGGAGCAGTCGTAAACGTTATTCCCAAGGTAAAGAACCTAATTAGGTTCTCATGATTTCCAACACCATTACACTGGCGCAGTTTAGGTTAGACGGTTTGCGAAATTTATGATGAAATAGTTCAGTGAGCCATAGTGCAGGAGCTGAAATATGACACAGAGCAAATTAGTACCTCAAGTAGCAATTCTTTCAACAAGTTTAAAGACGGCCAACGACCTTGGGAAAGTTTTTAAAAAGCTGAATATTGTTCCTGATTGTTTTCAATCAACTGAAGATTTTCTAATTGCTCAAATTCAAGCGAAATTTGATTTTGTTATTTTCGATATCAACTCTTGTATCTATGAAGGTGCGCCAATTGTTTTCCGTAAGGAGATGAATGCCACTCAATTTGCTTTTTACTATGACGAAGTTTCAGTATCGAAAATTGCTCCAACATACTCAATTGATCACTTAGGCTATGTTAATGCGAGTGGTGATCTAAGTGGACAAGTAAAAAATATTCTTGTGAGATTTAATAGCACTCAAAAGCTTCTTAACGAAGTTGAATATTACCAAGCTTTTAAGCATGATTTTGCTCCTAAGCAAGAAGCTCTCTTAAAATCAAATGAGTCGATGAAAGAAAAGCTTTTTTATCGTGATGAAATCTTTTCTATTTTAAAAGATGTCTCATCTAATATGAAAGCAAGACTCGATTTTGCTGAGATGATTGCAAATGTATTTGATGGTAGAGATTACGTTAAAGGTTATTCTCATCTTGAGTTGCAAGAAGGGGGAGCCCGTCTTGTTGCAACTGAAATTAACGGTAGAAAGCGTTTAAATATTCCTGCGATTTGGCTAGGAAAAAAGAATACTGCGATTGATGAGCACGCAATTGAGCTCACACAAAAT
Source organism: Bacteriovorax sp. Seq25_V (assembly GCF_000447795.1). NCBI lineage: Bacteria > Pseudomonadati > Bdellovibrionota > Bacteriovoracia > Bacteriovoracales > Bacteriovoracaceae > Bacteriovorax > Bacteriovorax sp. Seq25_V. The sequence continues at coordinate 163,209 of NZ_AUNI01000015.1, forward strand.
ATTACTGCGACATTAACAAAAAATCCGATTATCACGCTTACTCTTTCAAATGATAACCAAACAATAGATTCACTTCTTCTTTTAGAAATCGATGATTCAACACTCTTCTCATTTGATTGGGAAATTGTTGAAAGTACAATTTCTGGAGCCTATGCACAGTCGGTAAGATTAGAGCAAAAGAGTGTTCAGAATAACGATATAAAATCTACTTTTGAATTATTAGAGAAGCTAAAAGATAGAAGTTCTAACTCACATCTTTTAGCTTTTGATCTTTCAGATATTTTTGATTTTAAAGAATTAAGAAAAGATGTTGAATTTAATTGGTCATTATTTTGGAAAGATCTTAGGTTAAATCTAGCTACAATTATCTCTGACGGTGAGATCTATACAACAAGTCTTGAAAAAGTAATTCTTGTTGTTGATGATTTTATTTTTGAAGAAGCATTTGCTGCAGCTAAAGAATTCTGTCAAAGATTGTCTCTAAAAAAATATTTTGCTGGCCTTGAATTATTTGAAATTCAAGCTGTGAAAATTGACGTAGCGGAAATTCCTTTTTCTGAGTATGCATTAGTGAGAAATCTTGAAGGTGACAAAGCTCACAAAAGAGAAGCATATCTATGAGAATAAGAAGTCAAATGGAGATAGACCTCTCCTTATTGGCATATAATTACTCTTGTCTAAAAGAAATAGCACCAAATAACGAAGTCCTTTTCATGGTTAAAGCAGATGCCTATGGCCATGGAATGGTACCAATTGTTAAATTTGCACACTTTGAATTAGGTATTAAAGAGTTTGGTTGCGCGTCTGTAGGAGAAGCATTAAAACTTCGAGAAGAAATTCCTGATGGAAATTTTGAGATCTATGTTTTCTCTGATGTTCAATTGGTCTTGAAACAAGCAAAAGAAATTTATCTGAATTATAGGATTATTCCTGTGATATCAAATGAGTCTGATTTGGATTACTTCCTTGAGGATCAAGACTTTAAGAACTTTCCACTGACATTAAAGTTTAATACTGGAATGAATCGCCTTGGTATTCATTACTCTCATGCTGAGGAAGTAGTAAAAAAACTTAAGCAACATGGAAGAAAAGAAGTTTATCACTTGTTATCACACTTCTCGAGTGCATCGTTACCAATGGAAACGAATAAAAGAAATATTGAACAGCGTGAGAATTTCAAGAACATCAAAAATATTTTAAAAGATTCGGGCATCAGTATATTAAAATCTTCAATGGCAAATTCTGGAACAATCGAGCAAGGTTATGGTCTAGAGGAAACTCATATTAGGCCAGGGCTGATGATGTATGGACCAACGTCATTACTTCCGCAGTATCGTCACCTCAGTAAGTGGAAGGGAAAACTAATTTCATCCCTTGAAACAGTTATTATTAATACTTTTGATATCGAAAAAGGAGCACCAATTGGTTATGGAGCTTCACCATGTCCAGGTAAGGGAAAGATTGCAATCATCGCGCTAGGCTATGGAGACGGTTTTTCGACTCGTTATCAAGGAGTAGAGATTTTACACGAAGGTAATGTTGGTAAAGTTGTTGGTCGTGTAAATATGGATATGGCACAGATCTTTTTTGAAAAAGGTGATTTCCATATTGGTGATCGTTTTGTTGTTTGGGATCATTCAAGCGAAAACTTTTCGCGAATTTGTGATCAGTCAAAAACAATTCCATATGAAGTGTTTATTCATTTAACGCCTCGTGTCCCGAAGGTCTATTTAAAACGTTAAAATTTCTAGCAAAATCTTCCATAAGGCTTATAATAGTTTTATGGAAGTTGTGAAAAGTAAAATCGTTACTTATGTCGAAGATATAGGTTCAATTGTTATAAAAAATGTTGAAGGTTTGGGAAAAATCTTTCGTTTTATTTATGAGTTTTTCTATTGGTCAATAAGGCCACCATTTCGTCGTAAGCTTTTCTTTGAGCAAATGCACTTCATTGGTAATAAGAGTTTATTCATTATTATTTTAGCCGGATCATTCACTGGAATGGTTATGGCCTATCAGACGTATTTTGGATTCAAGCTTATTAACGTTGATTCTCTTGTTGGTCCGGTGACAGCACTGACTCTTGCAAAAGAGCTTGCACCTGTTCTCGCTGGTCTTATTGTTGCTGGGCGAGCTGGTGCAGCGATGGCCGCACAAATTGGAACAATGAAAGTAACTGAGCAAATTGATGCTCTAGAAGTTATGGGTGTTAATAGTATTCAGTATCTTGCTGTCCCAAGAATTATAGCAGGAACTTTGAGTCTTCCATTATTAACAATCGTTTTTCAGTTTGTTGGAAATATAGGCTCATTTATTGTTGGAACAAAAGCTCTGTCTATTGATGAGGCTATGTACTTTTCAAAAGTTTCTGACTTTATGTTTATCGGCGATATCATGCAAGGGGTGATCAAGGCCTTCTTCTTTGGCTTTGTTGTTTCTGTTATTGGAACTTACTTTGGCTTCTCTGTTACTAAAGGAGCGGAGGGAGTTGGTAAGGGAACAAACCTTGCTGTTGTATGGGGAATGATTTCAGTCTTGGTTCTTGATTATTTCCTCACAAGTTTTTTAATTCAAATTTTATAAGGATATAAAGTTGTTACATTTTGAAAATCCAGCTGTAAGAATAAAAAATGTTACCAAGGAATTTGGGCGACATACAGTTTTAAATAATCTTAGTTTTGATATCCCTAAGGGAAAAATCACAACAATTCTTGGTTTTTCTGGAGCAGGGAAGTCGACACTCTTAAAGCATATTTTGGGACTCCATCAGCCAACAAGTGGAAGTGTTGAAGTTCTTGGTAAGGACTTAACTAAGCTTGATGAGATGGAGCTGCGAGAGTTTCGCCAAAATTTTGGAATGCTCTTTCAATATGCAGCCCTGTTTGATTCAATGACGAGTTTTGGAAATGTTGCATTTCCACTTCGAGAATTTACGAAAATGACGGAAGAAGAGATTGCGACAAAAGTAAATAAGCTTCTGCGAGCTGTAGGGTTACAAGAAATTTCAGATGATAAGCTTCCAAGTGAATTATCTGGAGGGATGAGAAAAAGGGTAGGACTTGCAAGAGCGCTTGCACTTAGTCCGCGTATTATGCTCTATGATGAGCCAACTACTGGACTCGATCCAATCACGACAAAAATGGTCAACGACCTTATTGTTGAAACAGGACAAATACACAAAGACATAGAATTAAGCTCAATTATTATTTCACATGATGTAAAAGCAACGCTAGAAATTTCCGACTATGTGGCTTTTCTTAACCGTGGTAATATTGTTGAGTACTTACCAGCGAAGGAATTTAAAAACTCTACTAATCCATTAGTGCAAGAGTTTATAAACCTCTAGGAGAGAGGAAATAAATGAATGAATTTAAAGTAGGCCTAATGGCCATTGGATCAATGATTGCAATTGTTGTTATGTCTTTAATGGTAACTTCAAATCAGTCAGGGTTCGGATCCTACGTAACATATAGAACGATCATTAGTGATGCCTCAGGAATCTTTCCTAAAACTCCTATTAAGGTTGCCGGTATAAACGCGGGTCGAATTAAAACAATTGAACTTCAAGGAAATAAGGCCCTCATTAATTTTGAGGTACTTGAAAAAGTTAAAATCACAGAGAATTCAGAACTTAAGATTAAGTCGGTGGGTTTTCTTGGTGATAAATTTTTAGAAATTTCAGTTGGAACATCAGATAAGAGACTTTCAGAAAATTCATTTATCGAATCTATTGAAGGGGGAGGAATTGAGTCCCTTGTAAAAGATGCAAGTGAAGTAATGAAAGATGTAAAAGTTATTGTTAACTCTATTAAAGAGTCACTTGTTCCTCCAGGAGAAGCCCCTCCGATCAAAGCTATTCTCGCAGATGTTCAAGACATTATGAAGAATACAAAAGAAGTAACTAAGTCTTTAAAGAATGTTGTTTCTGGAAATGAAGAGAAAATGAATAGCATTATCGCAAACTTTGACTCTTTCTCAGAGCAATTAGCTTATCAGATGAATAAAGATGAGCCGGCAAGTGCGATAGCAGACCTTAAAGGAATTCTTGCTAAGACTGATAATATGATGAAGGACCTTGAAAGTATTGTGCGTGACGTACGTAACGGTAAGGGGACTGTTGGAAAATTCTTAATTGAAGATGATATTGCTGATGAAGTTAAAGAAACTCTAGCCGGAGTTAAGAAAATCGTTGCTCGAGTTGATAATATTAGAACAGAGCTTAGTGTTTACACAGGTGTAAATTCAACTGCTGGTGGAAGTGAAACGACAGCTGGACTTAAAATTTTTCCAGCACCTGAAAGATTTTATCTTCTTGGAATTTCAACTTCAGAGTTTGGTCCTGAGACAGAAACAATCACGAAAACAACTATTGGTGGAGTTCTTACCGAAGAAAATAAAAAAGTTAGATCAAAAGATTCGTATCGATTTAATGTTCAAGTTGGTCGTAAAGTTCAAGATTGGACATTCCGTGGTGGTTTAATAGAGTCTACTGGTGGTCTTGGAGTCGATTATAGCTTCAATAACATTGGAACAATGGTTAGTGCAGAGGTATTTGACTATAGAGAAGACCTCGGAGCAAATCTTCGTCTATCAACAGAAATACAATTATGGAATGTATTCTTTGGAAAAATCCAAGCTGAAGACATTACAAATAAGGCCCAATATATTTTCAGTGCTGGGCTTAAATTTAACGATGAAGACTTAAAAGGTCTTCTAGGATTTTTCTTATAAGTTATGTCTGAACAGAGCATTTGGTTAATAAGGACCAAACAAAATAAAATTCTAGGTCCAGTATCTAAAAATAAGATACAGGAACTTCTCGCAAAAGGAGCGTTGACTCCTGATGATGAGATATGCTCTGGAAACGGTTTTTGGTTCTGGGTTAAAGAGCAAGAGCTTGTTGATCAATATGTTTATGGCGATGTTCCTCAACCATTTAATCCTGTTAGTGAAGCAACAACTGTCGTTGCAATAAATGGCTTCGCTCCTGATGAGCCCGAATACAATGATATTCCAGCACCTCCTCCGGTTGTTAAAGTTGATCCAGCTCCAGTACAGGTAAAAGTAGGGGCGGATGATGATGAGGAGACACTTGTTCCTGATCAAGATGATCTCGAGTATCCAGACCCAGAAGATTATAAAAATATTACAGTTGAAGCAGTAAAGATCGATGTCGACTTTACGCCATCTTCGAATAAACTTTCTCTTGTTGAGAATGAAAGTGCAGAGGAAGAGGAAATCATCATGCCGGAGGCGGATGATCTTGAGTATCCAGACTTTGATGCGCCTGAGGCAACTGATAACGATATCGATTCAGTTCTTGAAGATGAAAAGAATGAGCCGCTTAAAAATGTTGAGGACCTTGAAGATGAGGAACTCACTGATGATAGTCCAGTTATTCTAAGCGAAGGCGAAACCCCGCCTGAGGTTGAAACAACTGAAGAAAAAATTACTAAAAAGGTTAAGTCAAAGCCTGTTCTTCAGGAAATGCCAAAACCTACGAAGAAAAAAAAGAAGAAGAAAAAGAAAGCAGAAAATACTGAAGAAGTTCAGCAGTTAAAGAAAAAGAACGACAAGATTCTACTGTATCTCGCAGTACTTGTTATTTTTATCCTTCTTTATGGAATTTATTTTTACTACACATCAATTCTAGGAAAGAGCATTGTAAATCGCGGTTTAAATATGCTCGTACCCGTAGCAAACGCTCAAGAAGTTCGCGTTTATCAAAAAAAAAAGTCTCCACTTCATGGGGAGATCTCAATGTTAAATACACATTAAAAGGTATTGATCTCGAAATAATTGAGTATCGTGGAGTACCGAAAGATTGTTCGGAAGCTGAAAACTTTCAAACGCAAATGTTCTATATCTTGATGAGAAGAACAGGAAATCTCGAGAAGTGGGATAATTTCACAAAACAATGTTCTTCTCAATTTTCAACATCGCTAAAACTAATTTCTGATACGGGACTTACGCTGGCCCAACTAGTGCCTAGTTTACTTCAATTACAAAAACCAGATTTCAACATTGTTGAAATTAGTAAAAAGAAGGCCCGTGTCTACAAAGAAAACTCTACATATCTGGAAGATTTCAGATATCTAATGGGTCAGGAACGAACAAAGAGTGAAATTATTAATCGAGATTATAAGAAGTATTTTAAGAAGAATACTTATGCCGATTTATTTATTTCAATGATGGTTAATATTCAAGTTGGAAATTTTAGTGGAGCAGAGTTTTATATTTCAAAAATGCTGAGCATCCCTGCTCGTTATATGGCCATCGAAATTGAGAAAAGTATAGATCCGAAAGAAAGAGAGGAACTAAAGACACTTCTCTTAAAGTCATTTAAGTGGGTCTGGGAATCCGGTGTTGATGAGAAGTTAAAAGTTATGTTCATTCAATCTTTTGAGTCTTTAGAGGATAAAGAGCTTTCTGATCAAATAGATTCATTTCTAGGAGAACTGTTTTCGACTAATGTCGATTTCTCATTAAGTGATTATAAGTACTCACTGTCTCATCCTGGGTATTGGTTTGAAAGACTCACTGATGAGTCTCAAAAAGAAAATTTACTTGTAGCATATTTCAAACTTCCAATTTCTAAAGAAATTGAGATAGTGAATTTTGGTCTTTTTAAATACTACTACCCTCGAGATGAGAAGGATAGAGACAGGTTAACAACTAAGATCGTTACAAGTTGGAATAATGTTACCCTATATGAGAGAGAATCAATCTTAACTTCTCTTGAGAATCAAGTTATCAAAAAAGCACTTGTTCAAAAGTCTTCACAGTTTAAAAATCCAACCTTCAATATTAAGAAAGATGAGTACGATAAGCTGACGAACAAAGATGGATATGGCATTTATGGTATAATTAAGCTATTAGAATTAGGATATGAAAATAGTGATAATCTAGGCTGGTTACTTTTCTAGGGGAGAATTCCAAATGGCCCAAATTTATATTTATCCAACTGATACTGTCTGGGGAATAGGGGGAGATATTTATGACCCTGAAACTTATATTGAAATTGCAAAAATAAAACAAACTCCTGCCGACAAACCTCTTTCATTATTATTTAATACTCTTGAGATGGTGGAGTCTCATATCAATCTTTCTGAACATGAATTTGAAATCCTAGAAAAATTAAAAAATCTTGGGACTACTTTCGGTTTTGCTAAGAGTAAGTTTAAAAGCACTCTTCCAAGTGAGCCATTTAAGGATACTGAATTTGCATGTATTCGTGTACTAAGCTCTCAGATCATCGATGGAATTATTGAGGAAAATGACGGTCCAATTTCAACAACAAGCTTGAATATTACAAAGAATCCACCGATGGTTGACACTGATGAAGCGCATGGTTTTTGGAAGAAGTATGCTTCTCATACTAAATTCTACGAACCACAGTTTGATGTTCAGTTAAGTGGAAAATCATCAACTATAATTCTCTTCTCTGGTAATGACTATTCTATTGCTAGAGAGGGAGAGAATATCGAAGATATAAAAAAAATTTTAAATACTTTGAAAAATGATTGATGATAATTTCTACCAACCAGAGTTTTATCACTTCAACGAAGATTCGCTAGAACTTTCTAAGCTAGTCTTGAAAGAGCTAGGGGAGAGTGAAATTGAAACATTTTTGGATGCTGCTTGTGGCTGTGGAATTATTGGTATTGAAATATTAAGAAACAAAAGTATTAATGAGACCTACTTCATTGAGAAACAAGCAGAGTTTCTAGAGTCGCTAGAAAAGAATATTCAAAAATATATACCAAGTAGAACATCTCATATTGTAATCGATGAAATTCAATCCTTTAACAGAGAAGTAAAGTTTGATCTGATTACTATTAATCCACCATATTTTAATAGTAAAAACTCTAGGCCATCCCCTGATGTGAATAAAAATACTTGCCGCATATTCGAAGAAACTGATCTCGAAAATATTTTTAGAAAATTATTTAAAATGTTAAATGCTAATGGAAGAATGTATTTTTCTTTTAGAAAAGATGAAATTTCAATAATCGAAAAAATTGCTGTTGAAAATAAGCGAGAGCTTAATCTTGTTAAAGATCTTAATGGTGCCGGTTTATTCAGGATCGTTTAACTGAATGTAGATCGAAACTAGTTTTTCCTTTAATTCCTGATCTTCGATATCCCCAAGACTTTGAAGTGCCTGTTGTTCAAGCTTCTTATACTGAGGTGATTGCTTGTGCCACTTTTGCTTGAATTCCTGTTTTACCACTTGCTTCTGTGTCGCTTGCTTAACTTGTTTTTGAAAGTATGCATTGTCGGCCTTGAAGAAAATCTTCTTTATATGTCCCTGCATCTGAGGAAATGTTTGCTCAATTTTCATGATGATTGGCGTTTCCATGAAAGAAAGTTGTTGAGCATAAACAGGGTGTGAAGTTAGAACAGTTAATGACTTGTGCTGCATCTTAAGTGGGATTGTGTGCTCACAAAGTTTGGGCCCGACAATTTCACTCCAGCGATTGATTAATTCAAGAAAATCGAAGATATCTCCGCCTTTAGAGTTAACGCTCTTCTTTGAGTAATTTGTATATGTTCCAAAGTTATTATCATTTAGTAGGTCTTTAATAGACTTCATATATACCCAGCATTAATTATTGGACGAATTCTTCATTTTTAGGCCATAGTATGATTATGAGATCTATTTTTCAATCATTAGTATTATTATTTCTTCTTACAAGTTGTGCAGGGTATAAACTTCGTAGTAATCAGAATCCTTTAGCGAAGGCCGATGTTCACTCTATTGCGGTCCCTGTGTTTATTAATAAAACAACTTTAGAAAAAGTAAGCTCTGTTTATACTCGTGAAATTATCTCAGCACTTTCAAAATTCAAAAACTTAAAGATTACCGCTGGCGACATTAAGAATGAAGACGCGTTAATGCTTGGGATTATTACACCAAAAGAACTTAGTAAGCGCGGAAAGTTTATTCGTACAAGCTCGCTTATGACTGAAGATCAACAAGATGCTATTGGAAAGCGTAATGCATTTGAGGTTCCAACTTCAGGTGGTTATGAGTTAAACGTTGAAATTATTGTATTAAAAAACCCAACCCGTGAGGAGATTGATTTCTTCACAGGTTATTATAATTTCAATGCTTCTGATTTTCCTCGTACAGTATTCCATCATACATTCTCAATCAGTGGTTCCTATTCTATAGAAAACCCTGTTGGGGATTTAGCGAGTGGTGCTCCTCTAAGGGGAGTACAGAACCAGGGAAAACTTAGAAAGTCGATTGTTGATAGTGGGAAGACTTTGGCAACAGACTTTCATGAGGTTATTACCAATGCCTTCTAAAATATCATTTAAAAATCTTGATAAAATAAAACAATCAATTCCTAAGTCTGGTGCGGTACTAATTGAGTTTCCAGACTGCTTCTTGGAAAGAATCTTTATTGATAAAGTTGAGAAGGATTACAAGAAGGTTTTCGGGGTGGATATTGATCGTGACTGGATTGAGAATGAACTTCTCTCTATCGGACTTTTTGGCAGTGATGGCCCATACCTTTGTCTTTTAAGCGAACAACTAAATCCCAAGGTTCGTGAAAAACTTAAGGAAGTCGAAATACCAGATGATGTGAATATTATTTTCTCTACTCATCAAAAATTTTCTGACAAAGAACTTGTTAAGAAGTTTGAACATATTGTTGTCGAGGGTCCAAAGTTTTGGGAAATGAGCGATTACTTTGATGTCCTCGCAAAGTTTTTCAATGTGAAGCTAAGTTTTGATATTAAGGATCACTTGATTACATCTTTGGAACCAACTGCTTACGAGTATTATAATGCTTTAATGAATCTTTCTTCTTATAGACCGGAAGAGCTTAATTTGAATTTGGTCAAAACTCTCATTAAGCAAAAGCATCTTGATAACTTTCAGTTGGCAGATCTTTTTAATAGTAAGAATCTTAAGAGGTTCTATCTTTCTCTATTAATTATCGAAAATGATTTTGACCTTTATCGAGGGTTCTTTAGTTTTCTTCAGGGGCATCTCGTAAAAATAATCGATCCAAGTTATATGTCTGGAAAAGCGAAGCTTTCTAAATACGATCAAGGGATTTCTTTAGCATCCAAGAAATGGTCTAAGGATGAGATTGCGGATTATCTTGTGAAGTTTGGAAAATACGAATTAATGTGTAAGCAAAAGAGTGAGTGGTTTCGCGACGAACTAAGAAAAGAATTTCTGGCTATTTAAAAAAAAGAAATAAAAAAAAGAAGAGAGTACTAACCCTCTTCTATCTTTTTAAGATCTAATTACAATCTTTAGATTATAATTTATTTACAGCGTCAGCTAAACGAGAAGTTTTTCTAGCAGCTGCATTGTGCTTGATAACTCCAGTTTTTGCTAATCTAGCAAGAAGTCTTTGTGCGTTTACAAGAAGCTCACCAGCAGTTTGCTTGTTACCTTCAGTAATTGCAGTTCTTAATTTCTTGATTGCTGATTTAACACCTGATTTTCTTGCAGTGTTTCTTTCGTTTCTAACAATCGATTGCTTTGCTCTTTTTTTTGCAGACTTGTGGTTTGCCACAATGAACTCCTAACGTTAACTATTAATTCAACTTTTAACTATTTTTCAGAAATCAATTTATAAGAAGAATTTCGGAATTTGGCAAGATAAAATTTGATGATGGGACCATTTTTTAGGCCTCGCATTATTTATCTTTTAGAGATTCAGTCTAACTTCTTAAAATCTATGAGATTATAGACCAAGATGCCGAATAATTCTAGCTTTAGTTGTGTTGGCAAAAGGGTGCCACCTGTGTATTATCTTCAGGATTTATCATCTATATAGTTCTAATTTTCAAAGGAGTTTCCATGTCTGAAGTGAAGCTAATTGGCGTTGTTGGCGCAGGTCAAATGGGGCGCGGTATTGCACAAGTTGGTGCGATGAACGGATTTAAAGTAATTATGTTTGATATAAATGCGGACGGTCTGAAATTTGGACATGATTTTATCGCAAAACAACTAGCGAAGGGGCTAGAAAAAGGTAAGTGGGACCAAGGATTTGTTGACTCGACTTTGGCAAACCTAACTGCGACGACAGATCTTAAAGACCTTAAGGATTGTGATCTTGTAGTTGAGGCCGCAACTGAGAATAAGAAAATCAAATTTGAGCTTTTTAGAAATCTTGATGAGATCGTAAAGCCTGAGGCGATCCTTGCTTCAAATACATCTTCTATTTCGATCACTGAAATTGCGGCGAATACAAATAGACCTGAGAAGGTTGCGGGGATGCACTTTATGAACCCTGTTCCGGTGATGAAGCTGGTTGAGACAATTACTGGACTTGAGACAAGTACTGAAACAATTGAACTTGTTGAAGCAACTGCTCAAAAGATGGGCAAAACTGTTGTTCGTGCAGATGATGTAGCAGGTTTTGCGGTAAATAGAATCCTTATGCCAATGATCAACGAAGCGTTCTACACGCTGTATGAAGGGATTGCAGATGCTAAGGGTATTGATAATGCTATGAAGTTGGGTTGTAATCAGCCAATGGGTCCACTGGAGCTTGCTGATTTCATCGGACTTGATACTTGTCTAGCAATTATGGAAGTTCTACACGAAGGATTGGGAGATACTAAATATAGACCATGCCCACTTCTAAAGAAATACGTAACAGCGAAGAGATTTGGACGTAAGTCTGGAAAAGGTGTTTATGAGTACTAATACATTTGAAACAATTACTTTCGAAACACTAAACTCGAAGTTTGGTGTTTTAACAATTAATAGAGAAGCGAAATTTAATGCGCTTAACTCGCAAGTTCTTATGGAGCTTAAAGAACTTCTTTCTGACCTAAGTGACAACCGTGAAAAACTTCAAGGGATGATCGTAACTGGTGCAGGTGAGAAGGCCTTTATTGCTGGGGCTGATATTGCTGAAATGAGCTCGATGGAAACAGATGAGGCATTTGACTTTGCTGAACTTGGACAAGAAGTAACACTTCTTTTTGAAGCGCTTCCATACCCAGTGATTGCTTGTGTAAATGGTTTCGCGCTTGGTGGTGGTTGTGAGATGGCCATGGCATGTGACTTTATCTATGCGACAGAGAACGCGGTATTTGGTCAACCAGAAGTGAAGCTTGGTTTAATTCCAGGTTTTGGTGGAACGCAAAGACTTGCAAAAATTATTGGAAGAAATAAAGCAAAAGAGCTTATCTATACTGGTAGAAACGTGAAGGCAGCTGAGGCAAAAGAAATTGGTCTTGTTGTAAAAACATTTGCAACTAAAGATGAGTTAATTGCGGCGGCGACAGCGACACTTGAGGAGATTTCTAAAAATTCTCCGCTTGCTGTTGGGCTTTCAAAGTTTGTAATGAATGAAGGAAATGATCTTGATGTTCCAGCGGGACTTGCAATCGAGGCGAAGCACTTTGGAGATATCTTCTCTTCATATGATATGAAAGAAGGGACGAAGGCATTTGTTGAGAAGAGAGTTGCTGAGTTTAAAGGCGAATAAAAAATTTAAGGAGAATATATGATACTAAATGACTATCAAGAAATCAGAGATATGGTTGCGAAGTTTGCAGACACGGAAGTGGCTCCACTAGCTGCAAGCATCGATAAGAACGAAAAAATCCCAGCTGACCTTGTTGCAAAACTTGGTGAGAACGGTTTCCTAGGAAGTTATGTTCCTGAGGAATACGGTGGAGCTGGGATGGATTACACATCTTACTCAATCATCGTTGAGGAAATTTCACGTGCTTGTGCTTCAACAGGTGTTCTGATTTCTGCTCACACGTCTTTAGGAATTTATCCAATCTTAGCTTTTGGAAATGAAGAGCAGAAGAAGAAGTTCCTTCCAAAGCTTGCAAGTGGTGAGCATATTGGTTGTTTCTGTTTAAGTGAGCCAAACGCAGGAACAGATGCAGGTTCATTAACGACTTATGCAGAAGACAAGGGTGACTACTACGAAATTAGTGGGACAAAGAACTTCATTACAAATGGTAAAGAAGCGAATATTGCAATTGTTTTTGCTAAGACAACAAAGACTCCAAACTATAAAGGGATCTCGGCTTTTATCGTTGATACAAGTACTCCTGGTTTCCAAGTGATGAAGTGTGAAGACAAGTTAGGGATCAAAGGATCTTCAACTGCTCAGATCGCTTTTGACAAAGTAAAGGTACCAAAAGAGAACCTACTTGGTGAGTATGAGAAAGGTTTTAAAATCGCAATGGGAACACTTGATGGTGGACGTATTGGGATCGCTTCTCAGGCCCTAGGGATTGCAGAAGCTGCATTTAGATATGCTAAGTATTATTCAAATGAAAGAGTGCAATTTGGGAAACCACTTCACGCTCTTCAAGCAATTCAATTTATTCTTGCTGATATGAGTACGAAAATCGCTGCTTCGCGTCTACTTATTTGGGAAGCATCGAGAAGAAAAGATGAGGGAGTTGAATATTCTCTTCAATCTGCTCAAGCAAAACTATTTGCTGCTGAGACAGCAATGTGGGTAACGACGAAGGCCATTCAGGTACTTGGTGGTAATGGTTATACGAAAGAATATCCAGTTGAGAGATATTTTCGCGATGCTAAAATCACTGAAATCTACGAGGGGACTTCTGAGATTCAAAGAGTGGTTATCGCAGCAAATGAGCTTAAGGAGTTTAACTCTTAATACTTGCTTGCTTGTCGTGTAAATGATACTTAAATAGACTAGGATTTGGGTAAGTTAGGCTTACCCTTAGCTTATCTGGGGTACAAATTGTTAAAAAAGATTTTGGAGAAAGTTGGTATGGCCAAAAAGAAAACTGCTAAAAAAGCGGCGACAAAAACTACTAAGAAAACAGCAACTAAAACTGCTGCGAAAACAACGAAGAAAGTTACAAAAAAAGCAACTGCTTCTAAGAAGGCAGCTTCTAAAAAAGTTACGAAGAAAGTTGAAAAGAAGACAGAGAAGAAAGTAGCTAAAAAAGTAACGAAGAAAGTTGAAAAGAAAGTAGCTAAAAAAGCAACTCCTGCGAAAAAAGCAGCTCCGGCAAAGAAAGCGGCTCCTGCGAAAAAAGCAGCCCCAGCAAAGAAAGCAGCTCCTGCAAAAAAAGCGGAAGCTAAAACAACAAAGAAAGTAACAACAGCTAAGAAAGCGGCTCCTGCGAAAAAAGCGGCTCGCGAAAAAAGAAAAAGCAGCTCCGGTAAAAAAGGAAACTGCAAAGAAAGCTGAACCGAAAAAAGCAGCTGCTCCAAAGAAAGCTAAGAAAGAACCAGCGAAGCCAAAGAAGAAAGCTGCTGAGCTTGAAATGGAAGAGTTTGAGGAAGTTGTTGAAGTTGAAGAAGATGAAGACGATGATGATTTTGCTGATGATAAATTCAGTGGAGATCTAGACTTTGATGATTCTCCAAAAAAGTCAAAATATGAAACTGATGATGATGATCAACAAGAATTTGATTTCAGTGCAAAAACTGAGAAGAGAGTTCTTGCTGAGTTCAAAGATACTCTAGTTGAAGAGGTTGAACTTCTTGCTGAAGATCACAACTTAAAAGATATCTTCGAAGCTATTCAAACATTAGGCTTCTTTGTCTCTGATGCAGACGATTGTAGAGAGAAGGGGTGTGATAACCCAGCAACGACTCTTGGATACTGTCGTTATCACTATATTACAAACTGGAAAGCAATTAAGAGAAAGCAATCAATTCTTGAAGAAGGAAAGCTTCAACAATTTATCGAAGAACTTGTTGCTAAATATCCAGCGAAGTTTATCGAAGGAATTCTTTCTGATCTTGAAGATGAGAAGACATTTATCAATGTTCTAAAAGAGCTTAATATTGATGCTGATGATAGTTTTGATGAATTAGATGATCTTGATGAAGAAGATGATCAAGATATCGCATTCGAAACTAAGTCGACAGTTAAGTTTGATGATTAATTAGAAATCGGATTTTATAAAATAAGAAAGGCCTCCATTTTATGGGGGCTTTTTTGTCTCGAAAATTTGTCAGTTGAAAATCATTTAAGTTAAGAAAAATTGACCACTAAAATTTATTTTGTTTGGTACAATAAATTCATGAAAATTTTAATCCTGTTAATATGTATTTCGTGCGTTTCAACTTTTGCTGTAAAAATGACCGAGAGGCAAGAAAGATATATTCTGAAAACGGTTCTCAATGGTAGCCTTCTTATAGGAAATGATGATCTAATTTATTCTTACTCTAGTAACGATCCTCATTCTTATAGTGTTCCTATGCTTAAATTTTATCAAGATAAAAGTTTAAGTGGTAATTCTCTCGCAGAGGTTGTCATTCAAAATGGAGTGAATCAATACACAAAAAATGATAAATACGCGATGGTTAAATTACTGACAAAGTCAAATGAAAATCATAGCTATGAACTAATACCTTTTGGTGCTGGTGAAAAATATGACACAAGTCCAAAAGTGTTTAATCGAGTCCCATATTTTGGTGGTTGTGTTCCAGGGGTTTGTACGCAGTCTGCTTTTTATTTAGAAGATGAAGATGATGACTGGTTAAGTATGTACATCACAGTACAAAAATCTGAAAAAGAAAATGAGGATATAAAGGTTTATTTCGAAAAAAAAGAGTTACTAAAGCACGGGTTTAAAAAGTTAAGAAAAGTTGATGAATTATATGGACGTCTGAATTATTCCGTTGAGGAGTATAATGGATATATTGAGAAGCTTAAAGAAATTGTAAAAACTAAAAACACATCTAAACTTAAAGAAATTTTCAAGAGATGCAGTGATAGTAATTACTATATAAATTCAAAAATACCTGTTTTGCGAGAACTTGATAAACTACACAGAAGTAATGACGAAGTTAGTTCTGAGTTGTTTATATTTCTTGAAACTCTTCTTACAAAATCAAAACACTATAGTGAATTAGGAGATCTTTTATATATAGAGAATTGTAATGAGAAATGTTTAAAAGGATTTTCTAGCCTTAAAAGACATTTTGTTTTAGATAAAAAGTTGTATGACTATAATTATTATGATTTTCGCCTTGGTGTTCAAGGGCAGAGCAAAGGGTGTTTTGATATAATTGAGGATGATTTTTTACAATATCATTTTGATCGTATGACTTTGTCATCTGAGGAAGTAAGAGAGTATCTAAAGAGGGCTGGTCCTTAATAAAGTATTTGCTTGGAAGTATAAAATTATGAAAATTTTAATCCTATTAATATGTATTTCGAGTGTTTCAACTTTTGCTGCTGAAAGGACCGAGAGACAAGGCAAATACGTTTTTAAAACTGCTGCTGGGACTAATATTCTGGTTGAGGAAAGCGATCAAGTCTACTTTTATCAAGGAGGGGAGGGGGTTGCGTATAAGCCACCACTTCTTAAATTTTATCTTGATAGAGAATTAAAGAAGGATCTTATTGCTGAATCATATATCTACAAGTTCAGTTCAGAGAAACCAAAATATGAAATACTTTATACAAAACTAAAATTCTATAAACATTCATTAGGAAATTTTATTGAAGAATCTATTTTCTTTGGGACCGAAAGAGGAATAATTGAGAACGATGATGTCCTAAATAGAGCTCCTTATTTTGGAGGCTGCTCTCCTGAAGGGTGTCGTCTTGGCGCATTCTTTATAGAGGAGGAGGGAGAAAACTGGCTTAGTATGTACTTAACAGTAAGAATCTCTGAGAAAGAAAATAAAGATATTAAAGTCTATGTTTCTAAAGCAGAGCTTCTCAAGTCTGGATACGTAAAACTCCCTTCGGTTGATCATCTTTATAAGAACATCGGGTATAGCTTAAAAGAATATAATGATTATATGGATAATTTAATTAAAATAGTTAAAGCTAGAGACTCAAATAAGCTTACTGAGTTAGCGAGAAAATGTTTTCAGTATAGTACTTTAACAAATTCAAAAATTAAATTTCTTAAAGAATTAGACCAAATACAAGGTCGAAGAGATGAAAAGAAAGTTGTTAGTGAAAGTTTATTTAAATTTTTGGAAAAAATGCTAACTAATCGAAATGATAGCTCCACTCTCGATTCACTTTTGAGTTTGAATGAAAGTCGTTCTACTGGAACAACTGTCCTGAGGCAATTTTCTTATAAATCGAAGTTGGGAGGATATAACTATTTTACGTTCTTACTTTTGTATGACGGGGTAGGGAAAGGTTGTTTTGATATAATAGAAGATGAACTCATGCAAGAAGAATTTAATTTTAGGGTAAGTCAAATGAAAGATCAGGATAAATATTTAGATTTCCCTGAAGATTATGATGAGTCGGATTTTGAAGATTGAATTAGTTATTTCATCTATCGAAACACTGAAAGAAAGGAAGAGTGATTTGTATATCTTCTTAACTGGGGCTAAGCTAAAAAAATGTTCCTTCAATGTTCTTGTACTTGGCGCAATTAATTTATGAAAATTTTAATCCTGTTAATATGTATTTCGTGCGTCTCAACTTTTGCAAAATTTATTACCGATCGTCAGTATATGTATGTTCATAAGACTGTTGCAGGTTCAACAATCTTGGTTAGTGAAGGAGATATTGTATACTACTATAGAGAAACAAAGTCTGTTCCATTTAACCCACCGCTTTTGAAATTCTATTTGGATAAAGAATTAAAGAAGGATCTAATTGCGGAAGTTTATATGAGAACCGAAAAGTACCCTAGGCCATACAAAGATATGTATTATTCGATGCTCAAATTTTATAAGCACGAAAAAGGGAACTATGTCGAGGAATCGATAAATTTTGGGGGTGGCAAAACATATAGTCAGGAGGAAAGAACTTTAATACGTGTGCCTTATTTTGGAGATTGTAATCCAAGGTCTTGTGGGCTAGCCGCAATATTTATAGAAGATGAAGGCGAAAATTGGTTGAGCCTTTACCTGACGGTTAAAAAATCCGCAACAGAGAGTGAAGATGTAAAAGTTTATTTTTCTAAATCAGAACTTCTTAAATATAAGTTTAAAAAACTACCTACGTTTGATGAAATTTATAATAAGAGTAATTATTCGTTATATGAATATGAAGAATTTATAAAAAATCTTAAAAAGATTATCAAGGAGAGAGACTCTAAGGCGTTAGTTAAACTCATTAAAAAATGTGGTCATTATGAAAGATTGGGACCCACAAAGTTAGAAGAAGTAAAAGAATTTTATAGTATCATGGCAGATGAGGTCAGCGATGTTAGCTCGTCTTTGTTTGAATTTCTTGAGAAGGTCTTTGTTGAAGGGAATGATTATTTTAAATTATATTATCGTTTGTCTGATCTTCAAAAAAAGCCACCGATAAATACTTTAAGAAGATACTTTGGAGTTAAAAGAAAACTGTCGGGGTATAATTACTTCGAGTTTTTACTTTATTATAACGATTACAGAAATGGTTGTTTTGTTTTTCGAGAGGAGGAGCAATTACAACTACATATTTCAGAAGATACTTCTCCCATCATGGAAATTGATGAGTTTATTCAGCAGTTTGAACCAAAAAAATAAATCTCAAAAAGAATGCCCCCAAGTTATATTGGAGGCATTCTAATTTATTTGTATTCGATAGTTTGATATTCCATTGGACTATGACAAGTATCATAAGTCGCTTCATGTTGAGCAATTACTTTTACAACATTTGAAACATTGAACTTATTTGAATAAAGAGCTTCTTCGTGCTCAATTGTTGCAATATATTTTACTGCTTCATATTCTTCACAAATACCATCGTTAACAACAACATCTTTTTGAAATGTCGTAACATATGTTGCTGAGTAATCATGATAATCAAATTCTTCTTCAACTACTAAAAGTTTAACTGTTTTTGTTTCACCATTTACAGTAACAACTGCTTCTTTCTTATTTCTATCAAGAGAAATAACATTGATTTCTACAACTTTTAAAAGCTCGTAAGTCGAGTTGTAAGAGTTAATTTGTAACTCACCTTGTGCTTCAAAGCTTGCCCCAAAGCTTGAAAGCGATAGAAGTGCTAAGGCACCAATAATCATTGATTTCATAAATATCTCTCCAGTTTTGTTTGGCCTTATTTCTCATCTCGCTAAATAAAAGTAAAGTTAGGATTGTGTTATGTAAAATATATACATTGTTCGAAAATTCGTGGAAAATATTCCCATGATATTAAGAGAATTAGGAACATTGGATGAGGGTGCCTTTAAGAAAGGGTTAAGTCATTGGAATCGAGAGGATTGGACTTGGTTTACCTTCGAATATAAGGAAGGAATGACGCACTCTGAGCATCTTCAGGCCCTAGCAGATGCAAGAGATCCAAATAAAATTGCTCCTGGGAGAGTTCCTGCAACTATGCTCTACGCTTTTATTGATGGCGAAATCGTAGGAAGAGTATCAATTCGTCATGAGCTAAATGACTTCCTTCTTCAGCGAGGAGGGCATATCGGCTACGCCGTTAATGAAATCTATCGCAAGAAAGGTTATGGCCAGGAAATCCTCGCAGGAGCCATTGAATTTTGTCGCAAACAGCTTGGACTTGATAGGGTATTAATCACTTGTTCTGCAAAGAATACACCTTCTGTGCGTATGATCGAAAAGGCCGGTGGAGTACTTGAAAATGTCGTTCATGACCCAGATACAGGGGACGAAGTGAATCGTTACTGGGTGAGTCTGGCTTAAATTTTACTTTCAATTATTTTTTGGCTAGCATTTTAGAGTAATAATATTTTTTTACATGGAGTTCGTATGAAAAAGTTCTTATTTCTACTTTTTATTACCGCAAATGTATTTGCCCTAAGAATTGAAGGTATGGTTAACTACGGTCCATTCCTCAATTGTGAAATCTATAATGATTACCATGTTCCTGTTCAAGTAAAGAACTACGAATATACAATTAGACTAAGAAACGGTCAGCTTTATCGTGAAAATCTAATCTGTCAGTTTAACTGTACAATTGAGGACTATGGATTCAAAAGATTTTCTGGTCCGGTAAACTCACCAATGGTTTACGATGCTCGTTGTAGTGCAAATGTTGCAAGACTAGTTCGTCCACCAAGACGTAGATAATAAAAAAAGGCCAGTTAGTCTGGCCTTCGTTTTATTGATTTAAAAGTTGGTCAGCCATTATTGTTAGGCCAACATTTTCGCGATTGATTTTGTAGAAAATTTTCTGCCCTTTAAATTCCTCTTCTTCCCAAGAATCTTTGTAATCCATCCACTCTGGTGTTGAGAAATATGTATCAAAAAATCCACCGATAGAATCAACTAGTGAATCAAGATTCTTCGTATAATCTTGACCATCTGTGAGATCGATAGAAACAAAATATGTTGTCGGAATTGAGGACTTATCCTTAGTATTGATAAGACTCGCAATAACCACAAGCTCACCTTTATGAAGACGTCCAAAAACCTCAAACTCGCGAGTTTTGTTATCTAATTGCGCCTGGTATGAAGTTTCAAGTAGTTCTTTAACTGTTGTCGACCACTCTAGTGGTAGGTCTAGTAGGAAGGGAGAGTCTGTTCTCGATAGCATTTATGTACCTCATTAATTTTTGCTCACTTTAGCTAAGAAGGGACGTTTGTGTCAATGGTGCTACGTGTTTATTTGGAACATTGCCCCTAAAATTATCGTATAATGAAGACTATAATGACCAAGAATTTTTAGACATAGGAGATATTATGAGCGTTTATATTTTATCAGGAGCGAGAACTGCTAGTGGTAGTTTTCTTGGGTCACTTTCATCAGTGCCAGCACCAAAATTAGGTGCAGCGGCAATCGAAGGTGCGATCGCTAAAGCTGGTGTAGATAAGTCAAAAGTTGAAGAAGTATTTATGGGTAACGTTGTTACTGCAGGTGTTGGACAAGCTCCAGCAAGACAAGCGGCGATCTTCGCAGGTCTTGATCAATCTGTTCAGTGTACAACTCTTAATAAGGTTTGTGGTTCAGGACTTAAGGCAATTATTTCAGCGGCTCAATCTATTAAGGCCGGAGATAATTCACTTGTTGTTGCTGGTGGGATGGAGAATATGTCACTTGCTCCACACTTGATCATGAACTCAAGAACTGGTGTGGCAAAGTTTGGTGAAGCTGCAATGAAAGATGCTATGCAATGGGATGGACTATGGGATGTTTATTCAAACCGTCCAATGGGTAACTGTGCTGAAGAGTGCACACGTAAGTATGACCTTACTCGTGAAGCTCAAGATGCATTCTCAATTGAGTCTTTCAAGCGTGCTCAAGCTGCAATCAATGATGGAATTTTTAAAGATGAAATCGTTGCTGTAAAAATTCAAGACCGTAAAGGTGAAGTTACAGTTGATACAGATGAAGGACCATTTAAGGCAAACTTCGATAAGATTCCAACTCTAAGACCGGCTTTTGAAAAAGATGGAACTATTACTGCAGCAAATGCTTCAACTATTAATGATGGTGCAGCAGCAGTTGTACTTGGTGGTGAAGAATATAAAGACCAAGCCGAGTTCAAAATCGTTGGATATGCAGGACATGCTCAAGATCCAACTTGGTTTACAACTGCTCCAATTGAAGCAATGAAAAAGAACTTTGCAAAAACTGGATTAAATGTATCAGATATTGGTGTTTTTGAAATCAATGAAGCGTTCGCGGCCGTGCCAATGGCAGCAATGAATGAGCTGGGTATTGATCACAAGGACCTGAACATCTTTGGTGGTGGGGTTTCCCTTGGTCACCCAATTGGGGCTTCTGGAACTAGAATTATCGTAACTCTGATGTCTGCAATGAAAAAGAGAAACTGTAAGTACGGAATGGCCTCTATTTGCATCGGTGGCGGTGAGGCGTTATCATTAATCTTAGAAAAGATTAAATAATTGTTCTTGTCCCTCAGGGATGGGGGACATATTTCTTTCATGGAAGAGAGGAAATAATGGCGACAGCTAAGGAAGCATCAGGCGGAAAGTCTGGTCTTATTCAGTACAAACCGGGTGACACAATTTTCAATCAGAATGATCCCGCAGACTGTTTGTATATTATTCAAAAAGGTCAAATCAGATTATTTATTCCAAAAGGAAAAGGCTTCGTCGATCTTGCAATTTTAAGATCAGGTGAAGTAATCGGGGAGATGGCCTACTTTGATGATAAGGCCTCTCGTCGCTCATGTTCTGCGCAAGCAATTGTTTCGACTGAAGTAATTCGAATTTCTTTTAAGGCCTTTGATAAAACCATGCAGGGTCTAAATCCATGGTTTAAAACTATTATTAATACACTTGCTGATCGTTTAAGAAAGACAAATGATAAAGTAAAAGAACTTGAATCTAACTCCGTTGGCTTTGGAGTTGGTGGTAAAGTTGCTGATTATAAATTCTTTGTTACGGCCGACGTTTTAAAAATTCTTGGAAGTCTCTACCTTGTGACTAAAACTCACGGAGATGTTCTTGCAGATGGAAGATATCAGATTCACACTAATAAGTTAAAATATTATCTCTATGATGTATTTGCAGTTAAAGAAATTAAGTACGAAGAATTATTTAATCTGCTTCAGCAAGAGCACTATATTCAGATTGTTAACGATGAGGATAATCTTCCTAAGGTCGCTCAGTTTGCTGACTTAGAAGGACTTAGAAGTATTCTTGTATTCTTAAACCAAGAGAAATTGAAAGAAGAAGAGAAGAAAATAAAAGTCTCTCCAAAGACAGAGAGGCTTCTTGGAAAAGTAATTGAACAAGCAAGAGCAAAAGGTGCAACTTCTGATACGGATAAGGTCTTAATTGATTTAAGTGTAATTCTTGATGAGTTTAAAGAGAAGCAAGTGGCCATAGGTGATGAAGATCTTAAAGACGCCATCACTGCAGGTCTTTGTGATGATATTGTGATTGGTGACTTTAATAAGCTGGTATTTAATGTTTATTATAAAAAACTTATAAAAATATTTCCGGCACTAAGGCTGCAAAATGCAATAGATGCTCATAATAAGAAAAAAGCTGGGAAACAATATTGAGCAATTTTAAAAGAATAATAAAAGATAATCATGGCTTTACTTTAGCTCAAGTAATGATTGCTGCGGCCCTAATGGGGGGACTTGCCCTTGGGTTCATGCAGATCATGAAAAATATCAATGATGGTCAAAGTTTCGCAAACTCCATGAGTGATGAAATGATGATGAATAATGAAATTAATTTGATTTTGTCAGAAGAAAGATATTGTCGAGTAAGTCTTGCAGGAGATGGGGAAGTAGGGGTGCCAATAGCACCTGTTACATTTTCAAAAACAGATATTGATGAAGATGGAGAGGGTTTAGACATAGAGCTCTTTTTAAGTAATCAAGATGGAAATGCAAGAACAATAAAAAAGCTTAGTGGGACGGATCCTACGCGAGCAAAATACGGTCATCTTAAAATAAAGTCATTGAAGTTACTAATGAATAATTCTGTCGGTACAACGTATAGTGAGTCTGCGAGTCATCTCGACATGGGAGTTGTTCGTGTCGCTTATGAGAAGAAAATCAGTTCAACAAAGTATCGTGAGATGACTCAAGATTTTCCTGTGAAAGTGAGAATGAAAACAAATTCAATGGGAGAGTCGACGATCTTAGCTTGTTCTGGAACGAGTCTTAGTTCAGAAGGATTTAAGTATCCTACAAGTTGTAAGATGACTTTTTCTCATCGAGATAATGGTGGGGCATTTAGAAATGTAGAGCTGGACATGAGCTCAGGTGGCTATGTCGGCTTGAGACTTCGAGGTGATGTTAACGGCGATGATGATTTCAAAATTACAGGGAATTGTTCAGCTGGTGAAGAGATTGATGATTATATAAAAAGTTGTGAGTTAGGATTTGGCTGGAGAGATTCTACTGATACGGGATCATCAATTGTAGCAAGCCCATTTAAAATTAGAACATCGACTTTCAATGGGAGCGTTACGATTAATACAGATGGTGATGTTAATGGGGACGATTCATTCTATTATCGTCTACGTTGTCCAAATGGTAGTAATTCTGATTTGAATACATATATGAAAGAGAAGTGCATGATTTGTATGGGACATACTGACGAATGGTATGCTTCTCCACAGAAACAATCATGTAAGAAGCTTCAAGATTTGTCAGATAATAGTTGGGGAAGAATTATGACGTCTGGTGATGTTGGTGCTGATGATGCCATGTTCTTAGGATTCTTTTGTGAGGGCGAACATTATAATGTAATAAAAAATTGGGCATATTAAATTAGAGGCATCCAATTGGATGCCTTTTTTATTAGTTCCCCGTTGAAGAATAATTAACTTTCACAGAGTCACCACTTCGATAAACTGATGAACCGTTAAGCTTTAGGAAGTAACCCGTCTCATATGTTCCTGGAGTTTTAGGTGTATAATCTCCCGGTCCTTCGATGCGAATATTAAAGTTAGTTAAACGCGTAGGAGATGAACCTGATTTGATTAATTCCCAACCATTCGTTGTACTTTGAGGAATATTTGTTCCGTTCTTAGTTACTTTAATTGTGCTTTCATTTGGCTTGTCCGCTAGTTTAACGTAACCAAAGTGTTGAGTCGCTGTTGTGTAGTTTACAAGAAGACATTCAGGATAAATAACTTTCGCATCACCAAAAAGTTCAATTGCTTGTCCTGAGAAAGATTCACCAATAGTTGGAAGAAATCTCGCGTTGAATGTTCCAGAGCCTACATATCTGAATCCGGAAACTTTATCACCAGATTGGTCAACATCATTACTTCCATCAACATCACGAGTGATCGTAACAGAAGATGGTATTTCGTAGAATTCTTGGCCATTAGACTTTGTGATTGAAATTGAATTAAGATCAACCTCTTTTGAAGAATCTGCAAGTGGCCAGAAACGATACTGGTGTTTTAAAATAGCGTCTGAAATAGCATCGTTAACACCACTGAAAATATTTGTGTAATCCCCTGAACAAATATCAAACTTATCGCTTTGCCCACCAATACGAGTAAAGTCAAAACCATTAGTATAAGACTGGTTGTAAATAACATCAGATACTTTGTCGTAGACTACAGATTGTTGAGAATTACTGGATACACTACACACAGAACTGCGAGCTGTTACTGTTAAGTATCTCATCATCAAAGAGTTTAGTACTGGAGCGCCAGTACAGCTTGAGTTAAAAGTTGATTGCGAACCGTAGTTAGACTTATTGTAGTTTCCTCTCATGCAAAGAAGGTCGTGTGCTTTTGCAATGGCATAGTTTCTTTTCGAACTGTCATTACATGCGTAGTTACCAGAAGTACATCCATCATCATCTTCATTAGACATTGTGATGATTAATGTATAAGCATTCTTTCTAAAAACTCCATTTGATTGATTATATCTGATTAAATCGATAGCTCTTTTTGTTCCTGATTCATATGACGAACCAGACGTAGGAAAACTGTCAAGTACTGAAGCTGCCTGACTCCAGTTAATTGTTGTAATGCCATTTCCAGGAACAGTGCCCTGTCTCGAGAAAAAATATGAGTTGGCATTTACAGAGCTTGTATTCACCGGAATTAATGGTGCCATCAAAACGTTGTAATCGTAACGATCACTAATTGTATTGATAAGATTATTTAAAGCTGCCTTGGTTTGAGAATTTAAATAAATGCTACTTGATGAATTATCCCATAAGAAGAGTAGGTCAACCGGAGGTCTCACGTAGGTGAATTTCGAGCATTGAGATGCTGAAACAGAACTACTAGAGCTCGGGTTGGAATTACTACTTACGATAGGCGGTAGAAACTCTTCTTTCGAGCATGATTGGATAATGAATAGGGTGACAAGTAAAATTAGTTTTTTCATACCTTAGACTAATCGGAAATCTGATCAAAAAACTTTAGTACTCGGGATAGGGTAATTTTTAACATGCTGTTTCTTATAGAAATTCAACAGGTTATTATATAGTTATAGAAATATCGGGAGATTAAATACATATGACAAATTGGTACTATGTTGAGGGCAGTGAGAGAGTTGGACCTGTAACGGAAGAAAAGCTTGCTGAGTTAATTTCATCTGGAATGTTGAATGAAGAGAGCTATATCTGGAAAAAAGGTTTTGATAACTGGGAAAAAGTAAAAGATGTTTCCGAAGTCCAGTACATGCTTGAAGTCAATGAAGAAGCTGGGATCGATGATTTACCACCAATTAGTAATGATGGGTTTCCTCCTGTTATTAATAACGAAGATGTAAAAGTTAAAACTTTTAGCTTTGATTCTCTTGGGCCTAATGACAAAGTTATTTCAATTAAAATTGGTATTGATAGAGGAGCAGATGAGACAGAATATGGTCCATATACACTCTCAGAGCTTAAAGCAGCATTTAATGAAAATAGAGTTAATGAAAAAACTCTAATGTATATTCCAGGAATGAAGGAATGGATATTCCTCGGAGATATGCCAATCTTTGAAAAAGTATTTGGTGAAGCTCCTCCGGTAATTTCTGATATCGATCGCCGCCGAAATTTGAGAAAACCATTTGTCGCAAGAATGTTTTTTCATGACTCAAAAGAAGTATTTGAAGGTGTTTGTCGTGATATTTCTGTTGGCGGTATGCAAATCTTAGTTTCAAATTCACCTTTTGACATTGGTGATGAGATCAAGCTTAATGTTCACCCTGACAACGATGCCTATAATTTCGTCGCAACTGGTTTAGTCGTGAGAAGTTTAGAAGCTGATCAAGGATTTGCACTACGCTTTGTTGATCTTTCTGATGAAGCAGAAAGGGCAATTAATAGTTATATGAAATCTGATAATTAATTATGTTAAAAAAAGGTGAGAAAATCACAAAGCTTAAAGTCTCTCTAGATGGGGATAGCCTCTATGTGAAGACTTGCGGAGAAGAGGATTTTAAAGAGCATCTTATTTTTTTTCATGATATTGGAGAGTATCATGAGCGCTATAGTGACTTTATCGACTATCTCTACGAACGTAATATATCAACGACGATTATCGATTTGAGAGGCCATGGTCTAAGCAATGGATCACGAGGCTTAATTCCAAGTGTTGATAGTATTTTCAATGACAACAAAATAATTCATGAATATCTTAAGTCGGTTTTTCCTGAGCAAAGAAAAATAATCGCCGGACATGGTGTCGGTGCATTGATCGCATTGGACTTCTTTGTTACATATAATGAGTTTGATGGCCTTGCTTTGTTCAATCCTTCCTTAAAGTTTAATGAGACTGTAAGACTAAAAATAGATAGCGTCTTTAGTCGAATTGGATTAATTGATAAGATTAAAATTAATCACCTTATGAATCTTGATGATCTAAGTGATAATGTAGAACTTGTAAGAAATCATAAGCATGATCCACTGATTAATAGAAAAATTAGTTTAAGCACTTTTAAGGCGATCGAAGAGTTAATTGAAAAATCAAAAAGTAATATATATTATGTTAATAAACCAACTTATATTGCAGTAGGTGAAGATAATCATTTACTCGATATTGAAGCTCTTTCATTATTTACCATGTCAGTTGAAAAGAAGTATCTAACAAACGAAATTTTCAAAAGTATCGGACATGAGATTTTTAATGAATTAGATAGACATGAATGTTTTAATTCGATGTATAATTGGATTGAAAAAAACTTTAGAAGGTAGTTATGAAAAAAATCACTCTTGCATTTTCAGTTTTACTTATTATTGCGTCTTGTTCGAACCTGACTAAGAATATGGTTAAATCTGGTGATTTCTCTATTCGCAGTGGAGCAATGGGAAGTAAAGAGTGGGATGAAACGTTGAAGTTTAATAGGGTTTCTTGGTTCCATGAATTAACAATGTTATATGATCTTGTTTATACTAAGATTGATGAGAAAAGTGCCTTTTATAATTGGTTTGATAATGATGAGAAGAGAAGGATTTCTAACTGTAATGAGAAGTTAATTACATTAAGTTACTATCTTGATAGTTCGAGAATTTCTCATACGATGGTTAAAAATAAGCTACTTGACCAGGGTTATGAGGAATATTCAGTTCCAAACTTCACTAGGGCCTTAAAAACTCACCCAGATTTCGAAAAGCTATCGCTTCAACTCTATAAAGTTAATTTATATTGTCACAAGTCTAAAGCAAATGCCGAAATTTACATTGATTTCCCAAATTTTGAAAAAATAAAACTTTAAGGCATGAAATAATGTTTAAGTTCTGACTGATTTACTCCGTTAAGAGTTAGTAAGGAGTTTAGAGCTATGAGTTCGGATAAAAAATTTGATCGCTTCGGGCGTTACCTAATTCTTGATCATTTGGTCGACGGCGGAATGGCAAAGATTTGTCGTGCGCGTTTTCTTGGTGAACAAGCAGATAAAATTGTTGCGATTAAGATGGTTCAACCACAGTTTTCTAAAGATGATTCATTCAAGACAATGTTTATGGATGAGATTAAGACAACTTTCGGTTTATTACATCCAAATATTGTTCAAACTTATGACTATGGTCTTCATAACGAACAGCTCTTCGTCGCAATGGAGTATTGTGACGGTCGAAACTTAAAGCAATTCTTAGATAAACTTAAAGAGAGAAACTTTGTTTTCCCTGTTGAGATCTCTTCCTATATTGCAATCCAAGCATGTCTTGGACTTCATTATGCACATACTTTTACTGATAAACTAACAGGGAAACCTGCAAATATCGTTCACCGTGATATTTCTCCACATAATATCATGTTAACTTTTGATGGCGCTATCAAGGTAATTGACTTTGGTATTGCGAAATCGGAAACAAACTCCGAAGCAACTCAAGCAGGAACAATTAAAGGAAAACTTTCTTACCTTGCTCCTGAATATCTTGATGGACTTGATTTAGATCCACGTTATGACTTATTTGCAGTCGGTATTACACTTTGGGAAATGCTATGTTCTAGAAAGCTATTTAAGGCTTCAAATGATCTAGCAGTACTAAAGAAAATTCAAGAGTGCAAAATTCCAAGGCCATCTTCAATCAATCCAAATGTTCCGGAAGAGCTTGATCGCATCTTAATGAAGGCGCTTCAAAAAGATAGAACTAAACGTTATGCAAATATGGAAGACTTTGCTAGAGAGCTTAATAAGTTTCTTTATTCGACGTATCCAGAGTTTAATGCTTCAGACCTATCATACTTTGCAAAAGAATTATTCAAAGAAGAAATTAAAGAAGATAGAGAAAAATTATATGAGTTTGGTCAAATTGAACTTAGACCTTATCTTGATGACCTAAAGCATGAAAGTGAAAATGGAACTGCTAACTCTTCGTCATCTTCTTCTAGTACTCCATCAGCTGGTGAAGCAACTCAAAAGAGAAAAGCTCTTGAGGCTGAGTTAGATTTTGGCTTTGATAGTGAATCGCCTGCAAGTGTAGGTGAAAATCATAATGAACCTACATTAACTGTTAAAAGGGGAATGCCTAAAGTTGGTGGGAAATCGGGTGGTACTCGTTCGAGAACGAGTGTCAAAAAGTTAGATTTCTCAGAGAAGACGAGAAGTACAAAAATCAAGAAGGTGAAGAAGTCAGAAAAGAAATCTTCTTCGAATAAAATGATATATGTTGCTGGAGTTGCTCTTATTGTTGGAGCTCTTGCATTTAAATTCATGCCTGAATCTGTAATGCCTGGGGTAGCTAATGAATCGCCTGCCGTTGTGACAACAGAAGTACCGACACAAAATTCTCCTGAAGTTAAAGCGGAGAGAGCTCCTTCTAGTGAGACAGCAAGAATAAAGTTTAAAAATTTTAACAGAAGAAAAGATAAAGTATATATCAACGGTTCCTTGGTTAACACAGATGTTCTTAACACTATTGAAGTTCCGGCTGAAAAGAATATTGTTTTAAGAGTGGTGAAGCCTGGGAGAGAGTATTACGTTGAACCAAATATGGTCATGACTAAAGGTGAACTTAAAGAGCTTGATGTGATGGAGCGTCCAGTAGCGCTTTATGGTTATCTGACAATGAGTAGAGCATGTATTGATGGTAAGATTTATTTCGAACTATTCGGAGAGGATAGAGAAGAAGAGCTTCCAATAAAAGAAAGACCAGGTATTCCTTTTCCTACAACGA
Organism: Bacteriovorax sp. Seq25_V; assembly: GCF_000447795.1. NCBI lineage: Bacteria > Pseudomonadati > Bdellovibrionota > Bacteriovoracia > Bacteriovoracales > Bacteriovoracaceae > Bacteriovorax > Bacteriovorax sp. Seq25_V. The sequence continues at coordinate 193,102 of NZ_AUNI01000015.1, forward strand.
TTACTTCGGAAGGAGTTTCGGTTGAACGTGAACACGAAGTCTTCATTCAAAGACTTGGAAGAGGCGTCAAAAAGAGTGTGAAATTCACTATTACCGAATCTAAGGTTGTCGACCTTTGTAAGATCTTATAAAAAACTCCCTGTTGGGAGTTTTTTTTATTCATCTTCTAAATTACTTTGAGTTTGTTTAAAGATATTATTTTTTCTCATACTGAGAAGTTTCATAATGTCTGATGCTGTTTCCTCTAGCGCCTTATTTGTCACATTGAAAATTGGCCATCTCTTATTATTTCTAAAGATCTCAGATGCCCATTCGATTTCAGCAGTAACTTTTGAATCATCTGCATAGTTACCAGTATGTTGCTCGGCCCCAAGTTTAGTTAAACGATTTCTTCTAATATTTGATAAGGCTTCAGGATCGATTGTCAGAGCGAAGATTTTTCTCTGATCAACTTCGAATAACTCTTTTGGTAGTTCTGTTCCGGGGATAATTGGAACGTTTACAACCTTGATCCCATGCTGAGAGAGGTATACTGACAATGGCGTTTTCGAAGTTCTAGAAATTCCAACAAGAATGACGTCTGCTAAATGGAGAGTATTGAGGTTTCTCCCGTCGTCATGATTGAGAGTAAATTCCATTGCCGCTACACGGTCGAAGTACTCATTATTAACCTGGTGAAGTAGTCCAGGGATTGCCTTAGGCTCTTGTTCAAAATAATTTGAGAATGTCGTTAGAACAGGCCCCATAAGGTCTAGAGATCTAACATGCTTCTGCCTTGAGATTTCTGAAATATAGTCTCGAAGCTCAGAGCTTACGATAGTGTAAATAACAAGATCGTGGTGAATTGCCGCTTCATCGAAAATAGATTTTATTTGTTCTTTATCACGTACATTTTTAAAACGAGTAAAATAAACATCTTTATCAGGAAACTGAGTCATTACCGCGCGAGAAATTGCCTTGGCCGTTTCCCCCGTACCGTCAGAAATAATTACAATTTTCAACTTTTTTAATGTGCTCATTAATTTTTCCTATTTTATAAAATCTTCTACTATTTTATATAACATATCTTTTTCAGATAGGGGATTGATAACTTTTTTAGGTTCGACCTTTTTTAAAAATGTCTTCTGGGCCTTGGCCAACTTTCTCGTATTTATATAAATTAGTTCAGCAAGTTCACCAGTATTAGTCAGTTGACCCTTTAAGAAATCAATTGTTTCTTTATAACCAATAGAGGCAAGTGGCTTCTCATCGCCACTAAATGTTTTAAGGATTTCTTGAACTTCTTCAATTAATCCACTCTTAACCATTTTATTTGCTCTCGACTTCATAATTTCCCAGTGCTTTTCTTTATCAATTAGCAATGAGATATGTTCAAAATCAATATTAGGATGAATATTTTTATCAAAATTATAAGGTTCGTTCTTGTCGAGAATCTCTTTTTGCTCTGAAAGCTTTGTTCCAGTTGCTTTAAAATGCTCATAGGCACGAGTCACGCGATAGTGATCGTTAATATGAAGATTTTGAATACTCTCTGGATCATGCTCCTGAAGAAAATTCCAGAAAAACTCGATGCCTTCTCTTGATAGCAGCTCTTCAGTCTCTTTCCTCACTCTTTCGCTTACGGGCTCTGATTCGTACATCCCTTTAACAAAACTTCTTAAATAGAAAGTAGAACCGCCAGTTAGGACTGGGGTTTTGCCTTGAGCGTGGAGCTGATTTACTTTTTCGGTGCAAAGCTTTACATAGTCGTTTGCATTTATTTCATGAGAAATAGAAGATATATTAATGAGATGGTGAGGAATTGATGCGAGCTCTTCTTTTGAAGGTTTTGCTGTTCCTATATTTAATTCATTATAAAAGAGCAAACTATCATAATTAATAACTTCAAAGCGAGCTTCTGGAAACTTGCGAGCAAGTTCAATACTAATATCCGTTTTCCCTGTTGCTGTAGCCCCTGAGAGTATAAGTATTTTATTTCTTTCCATAAAATTTCGTTCTTAAATCTTTACCGCTTAATTTCTTGGCCGCTCCACATTTTAATAAATGAATTAGTCCATTCTTCTTAAAGATGTCACCCATTAGGCCTTTGTCGAGATTAACTTTTGAAAAGTCGCAGTCTTCGATATTTTTACCTTTTAATAAGGTATTTAAAACTTCTTCGACAATTTGTATATAGTTATAAGATTCAATAAATGAGGGAATAGTTCTAAGTACTAAAGTCGTATAGTCGATTCGATCAATCTCAATACCAAAGTTTTCTAAAGATTGAAGAGCTTCCTGTTCATTATCTGTCGCGGCAATATTAAAGGGCTCACTAATAAGAAGGGGAGTTAACTCCTTTTCTTCTTTTTCTTCTATCTGCTTTAGTCGATCGATAACGGCAACTTCGCTGTTTAATAAGTAAAGTCCGCTTTCAATACTATCGAGAATAAAAATATTACTTCCCGCAGAAATAATCTTATTATCAACTTCTCCTGAAAATAAGCTCTTTTGTCCAATCTCTAGAGAAGTGTTACTTGTATCCCAACTTGTAGAAATTTGATCAGTTGCTGATGCTCGCTCCCAAAGAGGTGAACTCATCAGTGTTTCAAAAGGCGAAGCATTTTCAGAGATAAGATCATCTTGCACTTGATTAGGAGCTAATTGTTCCTGGTTATTCTTTACGATATTTTTTAGGGACGCAGAAACCAGAGAGAATACTTCATTTTCATTTAAAAATTTAATCAGAGTTTTATTCGGATGAACATTAACATCAATTTCATTTTCGGCTACGTGAAGTTCAACGACAAAATGGCCCGTTTCACCAAAGTTCCATAGCTTTTCAAGATTACGAATAACAATCTGCTGAAGTTTTTTATCAGTGAAGAGTCTTCCGTTAACAAAGAGATAGTGATGCTTTCCTGTATATCCCTTTGTTGATTCTTTCGAAACATAGATTTTAACTTGGTTTTTTAAATACGAATTTGTCTCCTCAAGCAGACTAACTTTTCTCGTTTTCGTCGAGATAATTTGAGCAATCCTCTTGCCGCGTTCTTCAATTGCAACCGCCGGATAAATTTCTCTATCTTCGTCATCAAAAACAACAGAGAATTTAATATGTGGGTTGGTGATTAGAAATGCGTTGATAATTCTTCTTAATGCATTCTTTTCACTCGTTTTACTTTTGATAAATTTCAGACGAACTGGAGTATTATAGAAGAGGTCTTTCACATATATTGAAGTACCTTGCTTATTTGGTCTATAAACACTGTGCTCTACTGTTTGAGCACCGTTTATAATAATCTTACCACCACTTAAAATGTCTTCCTTTGGAGCGGAATGACATGAAATTCTTGAAACACTTGAAATCGATGCAAGTGCTTCTCCTCTAAATCCAAAAGTATTTAGGCGGTAGATATCTTCAAAACTTATAATCTTGGAAGTCGCGTGACGACAGAATGCGTAGGGTAGCTCATCAAAGAACATTCCTTTTCCGTCATCTTCAATTGCAATTAGATCAAGACCATTGTCTTTGATTGTTATCTTTATTTCAGTAGGTTTTGAATCAATTGAGTTTTCGAGTAATTCTTTTAAAACATTGGCCGGGCGTTCTACAACTTCACCGGCCTTAATTTGATCTATGAGATGTTCAGGTAATAAATTGATGCGGTTTTTGTTTTCTACTGTTTCCATTGAAGGTTTTATTATTCCTTATAGAAACTAACTTGGTTTCTTCCGCCCTCTTTTGATTTATATACTGCTTCGTCAGCTCTCTTGAAAAGATCTGTCCCTGTTACAACACCTTGGCGATAGTCTGCCACTCCAATTGAAGCTGTTACTGGAAGTTTATTTGTATCGTATATAAAGTCATGAGACTCAACTAGTTTTCTTAGTCTTTCAGCGATCTCATAAGACTGCTTTAAGTTTGTTTTTGGAAGAAGGATTACAAACTCTTCTCCACCGTAACGAGCAAATGTATCGTCTTCTCTAACACCATTTTTTCTGATTAGCTCGGCCATACTTTTAAGAACAAAGTCTCCTGCATCGTGCCCGTAGTTATCATTAAGTTTTTTGAAATGGTCTAGATCAAAGATGATTAGTGATAGGGGAGTTCCTGTCACTTTAGACTTTTTAACTTCAAGATCAAGCTTGTTGTTAAAGTAAGTCTTATTGAAACATCCAGTGTGTCTATCTGTATTTGCTTCTAAGTTTAGTTTATCGTAAGTAAGTCTTTCTGGATCACCCTTTGGGAGATACTTTAAAGCGATAGAACCAACTTTAATTGTATCACCTTTATTAAGTGACTTCTTACCTTCAATCTTTTGATTGTTTAAGAATGTACCATTTCTTGAACCAGCATCTTCAACTGTGTATCCATCTTCTTCAACTTTAAGAACGAAGTGTTCACGCGAAATACCATTGAAATCAAGAGTAATATCATTTTTTGCACTTCTACCACAGCTAATAGCTGGTGTTGTTAAATCAAATAGAGTTCCATTTAACTCGCCACCTACAACTAAAAGTGCTGCCGGCTTTTGTGAAGCTTCATTTTCTGCTGCTGAAAGAGCTGCTTTAATATCTGTTAGAACGATGGTTGAATCATCACCCATAATAATCCCCGTAACCTTTTGGAATGATTTATAAACTTCTTTGAATTTTATCTAATTCACCAATTTTTTTCAACCGGGTAATTAGATTCCTTTAACAGAGTCGAGCCATTCAAATGAATACACTTTTCCTGCTTCTACTCCTGGCTGATCAAAAGGGTCAATTTCTAGCATATGACCAGTAATCGCAGTTAAGAGCTCAAAAAATATGATAAGTTCAGAAAGGCTATTTTCATCAAGTTTATCTAATTCTAGGTGGATATGGCTTACACCCTGTTCATTTAAAGCCTTCAAAGTGCCAAAAAACTCGGCATCCATTAAATTCTTTAATGTGTATTTATTTAGCGCCTTTAGTTTTGGATGAGTAAATTTATTTGACAGTTTTAGTTGGTTATTAACCTTGTCAACATGAACTAGAAACATAAGTTTATTAAGTGGCCCCTCCATGAATAGTTGCATTTGAGAGTGTTGATCAGTAGCGCCGTATCCTGGAATTGGTGTTAATCCAACTCTTTCTCCTTTTCTCTTCTTTCCTAAACTTTCTGCCCAAAGTTGAACGAACCAAAAAGAAAAGTCTCGAAGTAGAGAACTATATGGCATAAGAACAGTTTCGTTTACGCCTTCTTTGTATAGAGCGATAACTTTGGAAACAGTTTGAATAAACTCATCACTCGCAAGTAAGTCATGTGCGTAAGAGTACGCATGACTACAAAGAGTTTTGATATTAATTCCTGCGAAAATTGCAGGAAGAAGTCCAACTGGAGTTAGAACACTAAATCTTCCTCCAACATTTGGTGGAACATCAAGACAAGTGATTTCAAATTCATTTGCTAGTTTTCTAAGCTCGTTCTTTGATGGGTCTGTTGCAAAGATAAAATGATTTTTAAGATCTTTCTCTGTGTAACCCAGTTCGAATAGTTTGTTCGTGATAATTGCAAATTGTGCAAGTGTTTCAGCTGTTCCACCTGATTTCGAAACAACATAGAAAAGCGCATTCTTAACATCGATCTCTTCAAGGTCTTTTACTGTTTTATCAGTATCAACATTATTGAAGAAGTAAAACTTTACATCACTCTTTTTAAGAGAGGTAATTAACATCTCTGGTCCAAGAGAACTTCCACCAATTCCAATTTGAACGAATGTATTAATATTTGAAAAGTTCGCAAATACGTCAGTACATTGTGTAATATAATCTTTGTTATTAAGTGTCTCTACAAAGTCATATCTTTTAGATTTTTGAAAGTTTGTGATTTTCTCTATAACAAGGTCTGCTGGAATATCATTAGATTTTTCAAATGTGTGAAAGTTAATTTTCATTTTATTTCTCGTATTGTTTCTTTAGGTTTCTAGCAATTACTACTTTTTGAATTTGATTTGTACCTTCTACTATTTGTAGAACTTTTGCATCTCTCATAAATCTTTCAACAGGGTATTCTTTTGTATATCCAACGCCACCGAGGATTTGAACGGCATCAGTTGTTACTTTCATCGCTGTATCAGATGCTTTCATCTTTGCCATCGATGCAAGTTTTGCATCTGGTTTCCCTGAGTCAACTGAGCGAGCTGCAGCTTGAACGAGTAGGCGAGAAGCTTCGACCTCTGTTGCCATATCTGCCATCATAAATTGAAGGCCCTGAAAATTAAAAATCTCGTCTTTAAATTGACGTCTTTCTAATGAGTAGCTGATCGCTTCATCAAGAGCTCGTTGTGCACAACCAACAGAAATAGCTCCAATTGCTGTTCTACCTTTTTCAAGGCCGCCCATTGCAACTGTAAATCCTTGTCCTTCTCCTAGAAGGAGATTTTCTTCTGGTACGAAACAATTTTCAAAAATTAATTCGCGTGTCGGAGAAATTGTCCAACCCATTTTATTTTCTTTTTTTCCAAAGCTAAATCCTTCTGTTCCATCTTCAACGATGAACGCAGAAATACCTTTAGCTCCTTCAACTCCCGTTCTTGCCATCACAATATAAGTTTTGGCGATTCCACCTGAAGTGATCCACAGTTTTGATCCGTTAAGGATATAACCACCATCAACTTTTTTCGCAGTTGTCTTTAAAGAAGCGGCATCCGAACCAGCACCTGATTCTGAAAGTGCAAAGGCTCCAATTGCTTGTCCACTTGTTAGCTCTGGAAGGTATTTTTCTTTTTGTGATTGATTACCATAAATATTTAATATCGATTGAACCATTGAAGAAACAGAAATGGTTACTGCATAAGGAACAGAACTCTTCGCGATTTCTTCTAATGCATAAGTATAGTCTTCGCAAGAAAGATCAGATCCTCCGTACTCATCACTTACTGTCATTCCGGTGAAGCCTAGTTCTCCCAATTCGTTGAAAATTTCCATCCTGAAGTTCGAATTTTGATCGTCGTGCTCCATTACGGGCTCAATTTTGTCGAGTCTAAACTTACGTAGACCTGCTACAATTTCTTGCTGCATTTCGTTCATTTCATGTCCTTTCAATATGTTTCCCAGAGGTTATCAAAATTTTCACAGATCGAGGATAAAAAACAATGTGTGTAAGTGCTTGAAAATACGTTTAATGTGTTATCTTCTTTCATCTATTCGGTTTTTCATGATTTATGTCATATAATATTATTTAGGAGGCATATGTGAAAAAAGAAAAAAAATTGACTCAAGACATTTCGATTGCCGTTGAGGATGAACATATCACTGATAGTTTCCCGCTGATGGTAATAATTTGTTTATTTTTTGTTGTGACGATTATGCATCTTTTTATTACGCCAAATGCAATGGCCTTTGCTCATTGGTTTGCTAAGTAAATAAAGACTGTCGCAAAAATTCCAACTCTTCATCACTTAGATAATTTATCTAGGGTGACCTTCTCAAGCCTTTCCATATAAAACTAAGACGCAATTGCAATAGCATAAAAATGACAAGCACTTCCGGCCATCACAAAGAGATGCCAAATTGCATGATTGTATTTCATACGATCGAGTAGGTAGAAGACAACACCAAGGCAGTAGAAGAAGCCACCAATTTTGATGAAGTTTAACACTTCATTAGAAATGCTTTTAACAAATGGATTCCATGCAGTGACAATAAACCAACCCATGGCAAAGTAGCTGACAAGTGAAACAAATGAATTAGGGTTCTTAACTTTGAGTTTGTAGAAACTTCCAAAGAGGGCGATACACCAAACCGAAGCTAAAACTTTAAGTCCAACTTCTCCTTTAAGATTAAGAAGCATAAATGGAGTGTATGATCCAGCGATATAAAAATAGATACAAACAAGATCAACCTTTTGCCACTTGAGTTTTTTGATATCACATTGAACGTAATGGTAAACCGTACTTGCAAAATAAATTGCTAATAATGAAGCACCGTAAACGGTATAGCTAAAGAGGTGGAGATAACTTCCAATCGCTATTGATTTATAAATCAAGTATGAGACGGCGATAAAACCAATAAATAGTCCAATTCCGTGAGTTACTGTATTTGCGATATCTTCTTGTTTTGTATAACCAGTAATATTTTTTTCCATATTCTGATTATAATGAGAGAGTGGGATTTAAGGCCATAAGAACAAATTTGCTTATGGCCCGAGGAAAATTATTGAGCAAGTAGATTCTTAGCAATAATCATAATCATTACTTCGTTAGTTCCTGCTCCGATTTCATTAAGTTTGTTATCTCTCATCATTCTTTCAACTGGGAATTCTCTTGAGTAACCGTATCCACCATGAAGTTGAATTGCATCAAGAGCGATCTTTGTTGCCATCTTTGGAATTGCAAGCTTCACTTGAGCTGCAATAACTGGCCCTTTCTCACCTTGATCGTAACGGTAAGCTGCATTGTATAGGAAGTTTCTCATCATCTCAGTTTCAGTTGCCATCTCTGCAATCATCTTCTGAATTAATTGATAATTTCCAATTGTCTTACCAAATTGCTTTCTTTCATTTGCGTATTTAATACATTGGTCAACACACGCCTGAGCAATACCTAGAGAAATACCTGCGATTGTGATTCTTTCAATCTCAAGATTTTTCATCATGTGATAAATTGAATCACCTTGATTTCCTACCAGGTGCTCTTTGCCAACTTTTGCATTATCAAAAACTAACTCACCTGTTGGAGATGCTCTCATTCCCATCTTGTGAATCGCTCCACCAAAAGTGAAGTGACCTTTATCTTTTTCTAGAATGAATGTCGAAAGATCTTTTCTGTCGCTTCCTGTTCTTGTGTAAACATAAGCGATATCAGCGTACTGTGCATTAGTGATCCACATTTTTGTACCATTTAATAGGTAGTGATCACCTTTATCTTCGGCCTTCGTTTGAATTCCTACCGCGTCCGAACCGTATTCAGGCTCACTCATTCCCATACAACCGATGTGCTCGCCAGTAATAAGTTTTGGAAGGTATAATTCTTTTTGCGCGTCAGAAGCATTATTTTGAATATTGTTAACACAAAGGATAGAGTGTGCAAGATATGAAAGAGTTGAAGAAGCACATGACTTTCCAAATTCTTCCATCACGATTGTTGCAGCAAGAGCACCCATTCCAGCTCCACCGTACTCAGGATCAGCAGTGATACCAAGGACACCAATTTCACCCATTTTTTTGAAAGCTTCCATATTGAAAGTTTCTTCATGGTCATGCTTTTCTGCTACTGGAGCTAATTCGTTTCTTGAAAAGTCACGACACATTTTTTGGATTTGTTTCTCTTCCTCACTGAAGTACCACATCGATTTTGTCCTTTGAAAATTTCTTACAGATAAAATCTATAACTTCTTACACAAACTGACATGACGCGATGGGCTTAAATAGAGTTCGAATGATCCTTAAATTGGGAATAGAAAATGACCTTATCTAGGGCGAGTTTGAGGGCCTCGTTTATCGGGAGAATCTGGGTTCCTAAATTAATATTAATCCCCGCAATCTGCCTTGCATATTCCCCAACCACGGGAGCCTCTTCAACCTTCAGGCCCGGGAGCAGCTCTGGGTATGTATCTTTAAGTACCCGACAGATACTAAGTTTCTTATCACCTAATTTTCCGCGAACGGCGGCTGCCCCGAAGGAGCGACAGACAGAAGGTCTTGTGTGATAGTTAAGGCAGCGACCTTTTGTTCCATCAGCGGAAGTCGGAGCATAGAAAATACATTGTGGAGTATTAACTTGAACTAAGGTTTCATAAATTTGTTCGTGAATCCCTTCTTTATAAAGTCGGATCGCTGTTGGAAGCATCTCAAGCACAGTGGCACTTATTTCTTTTGAGAGACAGCACTTCCCACAATCACTTGGGCAGTGAAGACCTTGTTCTTTTTGATATGTCGAAAAGGTCTCATTGGACCTTTCATAGATTTGTTCAACTTCTAAACTTAACTCTTCCAACCACTTCATACCACGGCCTTCCAAACGAGAGAGAAAAACGAGGAATAAATAATCCAACTTTGAATTAAATGCAATATGAAAAATGTAAACTGCTCCAGATAAATGGGGATAACGTTGAGACTATTGCTCGTTATATTAAATATTTAACTCCAAATTATTCTAACTGCGCACAAAGTTATGATTTAACACTGGATAATCGTTTGGTTTTAGATTTTTTTGTCCCCATTTAACTGGAGCAGTTTATGTAACTTTTGACAAAGAATTAACACTAACTATCAACTGATCCTTTATAATGGGGATCAGTTTTAGATATTTCGTGTCATTGCCTGGTGTATCTTTAGTAAAATTACCTTTATCGAAAATATTGGCCCACTGTAATAGAACAGTTTTAGGAGTGTTGATGAAAAGTATTAAAATGATTTTGATTGCCTTAGTTATTCCCATGACGAGTTCTTGGGCCGGGCCCCTACAGGAGAAGCTTGATGCTCGTAAAAATTCAGGAAAAAGGCCTGAAGAGATAAAAAAGATTATGGAAGACTCTCTTAGAGATCTAAAGGATAGCGGGATTGAAAAAAAGGCTGTTTCTAAAAATATGAGTTTACCAAAATTCATGGTCGGGCCAAAGAGTATTAGTGATGTCTATAAGGATGGGCCAGTTGTAGTTAAATTTTTTAGAGGGAGCTGGTGTCCATATTGTATTATAGAACTAAAGGAGTACAAAAACTTAGCTGCTGAATTTGAAAAAGCAAACTGTAAGTTGATTGTTCTTTCACCAGATACAGAAAAAGAAAATTTGAAAACACAGAATAAGTTAGGATTACCTTTCAAGCTTTATAGTGACAAAGATAATATGATTGCTAAAAAATTTGGAATTGCTTTTAAAGTTCAAGATGATCTGAATGCTGTTTATAAAAAATTTGGAATTGATCTTGATTCAAATCAAGGAACATCGAAGCACGAGATACCGATGCCTGGAACTTATGTGGCAAATAAAAAAGGTAAGATTACTTATGCGTTTATCGATGCTGATTATACAAAAAGAGCAGAGCCGCTAGAAGTATTGAAAGAATGCAAAAATAATTAAATCCTCCCAATTATGCCTGTATAGCCAACAAAATGGGGTAAATTTTAAATATACCCCATAAGTGTATGTGATTGAAATTATAGAGATATTTATTTTTTATTTATGGAAAAATCGTTCTATGTCGATAATTGACTAATATAGTTTAATATTTGAGGCATTTTATGAAGCTATTCCTGTATTTAATTTTTCTATCCTATACATCTGTTTTTGCGGTGAATCTCGGTATTCATGAAGGATTTGGAGAATCGCAACTAACTCCTGAGGATATTGTCTTTTGTAGAAAGAAGCCTCAGACACTACAGGAATCGTGTCTGCGCGAAATGAACAGACAGAATATCGTTGAAATAAATGAATTAGAAAAACAGAGATCTTCAAATAGACATATCGTCCTGACAAACCAAGAAATTGAAAAATGTAAATTAAGCTCAGAGCCGGTCATTTGTGAGAGTTCCTTGAGATACAAAAAGGCAAGAAAACTTGCAGAGGAAAAAGCGGCAAAATCAAAAGTTGATCGTGAGGTCTTAGCTGTTTTAGATGCGAGATCATACAGTCAGTCAAAAGTTCTTCCTAAGGTTGAAAGGGCAGTAGCTTTAGATGCGAAAAGTACAACAGGAAAAGATGGAAGTATTTTGACGACTGCTACGATTGTTGGACCTGTCGTTTTAACAGATGAGGACCGTAAGAAAATTAGTGATTGCACTAAGCGAACTGGTGATTTTAATTTATGTCAAAGAATAGCAAAAAGTGAAAAGAGGGTAGAGCTTGCTAAGTCTGCTGCTCAGAAAAAATCAAGAGCACCAGCTTCTCAACTAATGGCCAATGAAGGAAGCTCGCTTCCTATCGCAACTGTTGCAGCTCCAGCTCCGGAGAAAATCAATGAAAAACCTCAAGAGAGAAAAATAGAAGAAGCCGTGAAGGCGGAGCCTTTTATAGTGAGCGTCGAAAATCCTGTAATGGAAGTATTGCCAGTTAAAGAAGAGAGAGACGTTTTAAATAAGGAAGTTATTTGTAATAAAGCTTATCGATATGAAGTTGTTAAAGATGTAAAAAAATGTGTGAGCAAACTGGATGAAGATTTTGCAGAAGCATTTAAATTGGAAAGAGATATCGAATTTAAAATTGTCGACAATACTCTTGATGACCATCGTAAACAGTATAGAGCTCAATGTCGTAAAGATTATAGAATGGGTTATGAGCGTGATGCTTGTTATGAAGAAGTTAGGGCAAAGCTAAGAGAAGAGCGAAAGAAATTAGAGGAGCCTCATAAAGTAAAGTATGCAATCTATGAAAGTAAGTTAGAGAAAATTGAGGATGAATACGAGGCCAAGAAAAAAGAAAATCTTTTAGCTGAATGTGGGAAAAAACCTTTTACACATTCTGGAAGAGAAGGTGATAGCACAAATATTCAATATAATACGTGTAAACGAAAAGCGAATAAGAAATTTAAAGAAGCAAATGCATTAGCTTTTAATGAGAAAAAAGCAGAACTTACGGTGAGTGAACTTGAACAAGCGGAAGTTTCTCAAAAGTGTGAGAAAGGTGCATTTAATTTTCTCTCTGGAAGCTATGATAAGTGTATAGATCGAACTATCGCAAGTCTCGGTCAAGAAAAGCCCGCGCCTCTAGAAGCGAGTCCAGAAGTTCTTGCTGTTACGCAGTCGTCAGAGGCTACCGAAGAAGTGAAATTTAACTGTAGTGATTCAGTCAATAAAGAAATTAAAGCGCTGCTTGAAAATGATCCTGATAATATTCTTGGAAGAATGTTTCATGTTACATCTTTAAAAATAGCTCAAAAAGTAATTGAAGAAAATAAAAATAAGAGGGCCATCGCATTAACTTTTGAAGATCATATCGCTCAAAATAAAAATCTCTATAAATCAGATAAGGTTTCTGAACTTCTCGCAACGTATAGAAAACATGGAAAAATTCTAGATGCTGAGTTTATAGATCAAAATATTAAAAATAAAAATCCGAGTTATTACAAATCGAGAATGACAAATGAAAATATCTCAGCTTATCTCTTAGCTGACATCTATGGCAATCCAACAAAATCAAAGTTTAATGAAGCAGATGCTGCAACTGCATGGTTAATGGGGAAGGTTGGAGAAAATAGTCCATTTAAAGCAAAGACAAACGGTACAAATCTTCTTGATATGTCAGTTCTTGTTTATCGACATCTAAATCTTGTTAAGGGAGATAGAGAACAATCACAGGCAAGAATTAATGAACTACTTAGTAAAGAGCAAGAATCATTAAACGAGAAGTTTGGAGCACTGAAAGAAGCTGTTGAAAATAAATTTTCATCACAGTGTACTGAGTTTTTTGCGTCAAATTGTTGGACCAAAGAAGACAGTTTTAATGATCGTATTGCCTCCTCATTCATGAATCTTGGTGAGGAGCTTCAAGGTAAAATTGATATTGGTTCCGATCTTACTGGTTCGATTGGTGGAAAGTATAAGTTCAACTTTCTACCAAAGCAGTTTGTGAAGTAATATTAGAGTATTTGCTACCTCACTAAATTTTCGTTAAGCTACTAGGATGAAAAAAAATATATTCCTAGTAGTAACAGTACTTATCTCAAAATTTTCTTATGCATCATCTTGTCTCAATCTCACTGGAAAGTGGGAAGGAATTTGTGATCGCGATGGTGTCATCAAAAAAGAATCTTTAATTGTTCGACAAAATAGCTGTGAGGACATTAATTTTTATGGCATCGATTACAAGATAGGAATGCCATATGATGAACGTTACGAGAATGAGTATGAGAAAACTGTTAATATCTTTAATCTCTTTTGGGGAGAAGATGGTCAATCACTAAACTTCAATGTGGATAGAGTGAAGTGGATGAAGGGCAAAAATGAGGTTTCAACAGGAGAGGGAATTGGACATCTTAAGATTGTAGATCAGGTGATGTACTACAGTCGTACATACTCAGCGAGATCTCGTGATGGGATTTATTCAAAAGAGTCTCGCAAATGTGAGTTTACGAGAAAGAAATAAGGGTCCTAGATGGACCCATTTTTTTGTTTTTCAATTCGATTAACAAATTCTTTAATGACTAGATTATAAAGCTCTTCTCCTAAAACCTTGTCTTCTACATTAAAGTCAATATTTGGGTTGTCATTAACTTCTACTACATACGCCTTTGATCCATCATCTTTTAAGTCAACACCATAAAGACTATCTCCGATTAGGTTTGCCGCCTTTAAAGCAGTCTTAACTACATAAGGAGGAGCATCTTCAATTCTCATTGTTTCAAAGTTTCCAGAAAAATCATCGTTGGATTTCTCTTGGTTATGGTTATAGATTTGCCAATGGCCTTTACTCATAAAATACTTACAAGCAAAAATTGGTTTCTTTCCAATAATTCCAATACGCCAGTCGTAATCGGTATAGAAAAACTTTTGAACCATCACGAGTGAAGACTTTTTTAAGAAGTCTTTTAATAGGGCAAGTAGCTCAGTTCTATCTTTTGCCTTTTTTACTCCAATTGAAAAAGAACCATCTGGAACTTTTAAAACCATTGGATAGGATAATGACTCTTCTAGCATGTTAAGAGTTTTCTCTTTTGAGTCAGAGACAAAGTGTCCAGGGATAATTGGAACATTATTTCTTTCAAATAAATTTGCTAAAAATATTTTGTTCGTACACTTTAGTATTGAATCTGGATCGTCGATGACAACAAGTCCTTCGGCTTTCGCTTTCTTAGAAAATTTATATGTAATATTTGTGATACTTGTCGTTTGTCTAATAAATAGAGCGTCAAATTCACTTAGTCTTGAGAGGTCGCGCTTTGTGATCATTTCACAGTATACCGATTGCTCCTTGCAGGCCTTGGCAAAAAGCTTAAGTGCTTGCTCATCACTTGGTGCCATATTTTCATCAGGGTCAACTAGGATAGCTAGATCATAACGATATGTTTTACTACTCTTTGGTGTCCTCCAGATTTTTGTACTAAATTTTTCAAGAGCTTTTGCGAATATGTTTTGATCATTTTCACTTAGAGTTTTTAAACCCACTTGGTGAACAGTATCTACTTTCCAAAAATTCTTATAAGAGACAACAACCTCGAGAATAGGGCATGGATACTGCTCAAAAATTTGGCGTCCTATGGACTTTAAAAGCTTGTTTTCAACTTCTCCAAAAAATATTTTAAAACTAAAAGATTTAACATCAATATCTTTTTGAATAATTTTCGGAGCAATCTCCTTAATCTGTTCATCAAACTCTTCAAGGTCATACAGATAGAATCCTTTCTTTGAAAGGTCATTAATTACTTTTACTGCTGGCATGATCTTGTGGCTTCTTGCTTCTGCGAGTAGGCTGCAGTAATAACCCATCGATAGATATGATGTGTCTTGGCAAAGGTTTAAAACCCTCGTTGATTTCATTTCGGAGTAAGATTTTGAAAAAAGATAATCATTGGCGAGAATAAGCTGATCAGTAGGGAAATATGGTTTCCAGTCATCAATCTTATCTACAAGTACGAAAAAATTTGTCATTTAAATTTCCTTAAAAATTTTATGAAATCAATATACCAAAAACTAAATCTGAGGTAACTTAAATTATTAGGAATTTTAGGGGTTGTATGAATATTAAGTTTCGCCTGGCCAAGAAAGAAGATGCTCCAAAACTTTTGGAAATCGAAGAGAAGTCTTTCTCTTCGGATTGCTTAAGTCTACGTCAGTTTAACTACTTTATTAACAAAGCAAACAGCTCGCTTATTATCGCTTACGATAAAGATAACTCAGGGATACTTGGCTATGCCCTAATCCTATTTCATCGAGGAACATCTTTAGCTAGGCTTTACTCAATCGCCGTAGCCCCTGAATTTAGAAAGTTCAAGGTTGGCCTTAAGTTAATGAAGAAAATTGAAGATGAGGCCCTTGAGCATGGAAGTACCTATATTCGCCTCGAGGTTAAAACGACAAACGAAAGGGCAATTAATCTCTACGAAGAGCTTGGATATCGAAAATTTGGCCATAAGGTTAACTATTACGAGGACCACGAGGATGCAGAGTGTTACGAGAAGAAGATTCGAAAGTTCGAGTCTCGTCCTAAAATTAAGGTGCCTTACTATCACCAAAAAACTGAGTTTACTTGTGGCCCTTCCTCTTTAATGATGGCGATGAAGGCCTTTGATAAAAATATTCAACTTAAACTTTCAACAGAGATGCAAATTTGGAGAGAGGCGACGACTATTTTTATGACA
This sequence comes from Bacteriovorax sp. Seq25_V, assembly GCF_000447795.1. Taxonomy (NCBI): domain Bacteria; kingdom Pseudomonadati; phylum Bdellovibrionota; class Bacteriovoracia; order Bacteriovoracales; family Bacteriovoracaceae; genus Bacteriovorax; species Bacteriovorax sp. Seq25_V. The sequence continues at coordinate 209,342 of NZ_AUNI01000015.1, forward strand.
TCTGGTCACGGTGGTTGTGGTCCCCATGGTCTTGCTCTTGCGGCTAAGAGAAGAAATTTTGAAGTTGAGCTTTACTTAAATTCTAAGGCTCCACTTTTTATTAAGGGTGTTAGAGACAAGAAGAAGAAAGATATTATTGAAATTGTTCAAAAAGAATTTGAAAAAGAGTTAAAACAGACAAATGTAAAAATCTATTATGATGAGTATAGTTTTACAACCTTAAAGGATATTCTTGATAGTGGAGGTATTCCACTTGTTCTTATTAGCGCTTATCGACTCACGGAAACGAAAGCTCCCCACTGGATTGTGATCACTGGAATAGAAGAGGATTTTATTTATTTCCACGATCCTGAAATTGACGATAACCAAACGCCTTACGACAATATGGATATTCCAGTAAGTAAGATAGAGTTTGAGAAAATGTCAAAATTTGGAACGGGTCAGCTAAAGAGTATTGTTGCCATTTATTCAAGCTAAATCATTGCCTTTGTTCGAAGATTCTTGCTATCATTGGAGTAGGAGATTACGAAATGTTGACGACACCTGTTATCAAGGATGATGATCTGGTTTTTCCTGGAGAGGGATGGTTTCTCTACTGGAAGACTTCAGCTTCACTTTGGAAGACTAAAATAGAAGAGCTCTCTGGAGCATCAAAAATAATTATACCAATTAATTGGAGCTTTCACTCGGACACAGGTGAGAGATTCGATTTTGCGAATGAAAAGCCCGAAACAGATTTAAAAAAACTAAGCGACATTTGTCAGCAGTATGACAAGGAAGTAATTTTTCTACTTTCATTATCGCCGATGCCATTTCTTCCAAATGGTGGAATTCCATTTCTCTTGGCCCGCAATAATTCACAGAATCAAAATGGTATGAATAAGGCCTTTGCTGATAGTGAAGGGAATATTAATCAAATATATTCTTATTTTGATCCAAGAATTTTCACGGCATTTACAAGATTTTGTCATGAGCTAGGTACTTACTTCTCGCGCGCAGGAATCAATGCTGGCGTTTGGGGAGTTGATTGTGGGAGTTTCGAAGATGGAAGCTTTCAATCTTTTATCGAAGACTATTCTCCAGTATTTGATAAAGGATTCTCACGTTATCTTCAAGCAAAGAAAGAAGATGAAAACTTTGCGAAACAAAATATTGATCAAGAATTAGAAAGTAACTTAAAGAAAGAATATCAAAAAGTTATTTATGATCTCTACCTAGGAGCTGCAGAGAAAGAACTTGCAACCTACTGGCAGGGTGTAAAAAAATATGGCTTTCTCCTTGGTAAGAGTAATGACTTGATTTATAGATCTATAGATCATATCTCAGATCTTGCGATTATGGATGAGGCGATAAGTTATCTCAGTCATGGGGTTTACCCATCATCAATGCTCCTACCTACGAGAAGAAAGAAAGGTATTTTTGCTTCTTTTAAAAATAAAGTTCTTTCTCGTGATAGTATCGAATTACTGTATAACGACAAGACTCTTTCGAGCTCTTTTGATTACTGCTTCAAGCCTTCATATATGATCAAGGTTTTTCATAATGATCAAGTGATAAACTCTTTAAAACAAATCAGCGATTCTGGCTTTACGAAATACTGTGACGAGAATTTTAGTTCAAACACATTTTATTCTTCGTATTCTGATTTTAACTGGGAAGATGAGCTTGACTCTGGCCATGAGTATTTTTATTTCTCTGGTAAGGATCTCGATCTTAAAAAAATGAGTAGTGCTTTGAAGATGTTTATGAATGGGATGAATATCTTCATTGATAAAAATGGTCTTGATGAATCTTTACAGCGTCGTTTGGAATCATTTTACATCGAAAATGATCTCGAAATTGAAAGACTTCGTTATCTAACGCAGATTGAAACTATCTCAATGGGGGATGGGCGTTTATTTATCTATGATAGCTCAGAGCTAACCGCCTTAGAAAATTCCGCTACAAAGCTAGATCAATTTTGGGCAAAGGTTTTCTCAAGCCTTGAAGTCGAATATTGTCAAATTGATGCTGAAACTGGAATTCGTTATGTTTGGTATCAGCGTAATGTAAGTCATAGTGACCTCAAGTATGAAAGAGTGAAGAGAATTAATATCTTCAATCCTTCGAGTTATAAGAAGAAACTTAAAATTAAGTATCCTTCAACATATGTTTTTCAAAAAATTATTGATGAAGAAAATGTACAACTTACAAATACAACCCATGAGATTGAATTGTCATTCATGCCAAAAGGTAGTGTAAGTCTAGACTTTGGAGTAATTTTAAGATGAATATAGAAAAAACACTTATACTTATTTACTCTCGAGATCAACGCAAAGGATTGGCTCGTTTCATTGAAGTAACCTATTCAATTAAAGGTCTTGTTCCATTAGAAGAAGTTGTTGACCTCAACTCTGATTTTAAAACTATGTTCGATGGTACACGTCTTGGACCTTTTGAGACTGAAGAAGAACTTAAAAACTTCTCTCTAGGTTTAAGTACAAAACTTCGCTACGAAGGAGTTTGCTTGGTCGATAGTGAGCTATTAAATCGTGCTTACTCAGAGGTTTCTAATATAGCGAAGCTCAATCAATTTCTTTTTGATAATGGAGATAAGCATCTCAATCCTGAGCCAAGAAATAAGGGAATTTTTTCCAAGTTTTTTTAATGGGAGAAAATCCAGATAGTTAAAAATCTGGATTTTATTATTCCATTTTTTAAGGAGTGAAAACTTCAAAAGTCGCTGTGAGTGGCTTGTGGTCGGCGCCTTCGATTTCACCTTTAACTTCAGATGTTACGAGATTCAGGTTTTTGTAGAAAATATAATCAAGAACTTTTCCGAGTACTCTCATTCGATCATCTTCGTCTTTACTATATTTAACTTCTGTCATTTTCGCATCAGCCATTAGTTCTCTTAGCATTTTTGTTTTTTTCTTTGACCAAACATTGAAGTCGCCTGCAAAAATTACTGGGCCACTGTGATTTTTAATTCTCTCTAGAACTTCTTTGATTTGGTGTTTAAGTTTCTTTGCTGACACGAAATTAATAGCGTGAATATTAGCAACGAGTAACTCTTCTCCATTTTCTAATGGATGAGTTGTTATCATTACAATTTTAGGGGTTCTAATAAATGGTTCGCGGTAATGTGAACGAAGATAGTCAACTGAGCTCGGTTGATGATCTGATATCGTTGCTACACCAGTTCTCGTTTCTCCCTTGTAAAAAAAAGAAGTGGCCATGTTGTAATAGAAGTCACCATGTGTTTTGAAAACGTTGAACATTTTATTATCGAGATACATCTCTTGAGAAATGATAATATTAGCGTTTGTACTTAGAGCTTTGAAATCACTTTCCCAGCTATCGTTACTGCCTTTGTACATATTCCAAACAAGAATATTAAATGGTGAAGCCAGCTTCTCTTGTGATGGGTTCCCTGTCACATAAGTTTTTAGAACATTTGATTTTGATGGGATTTTATGGAGTTTTAATAATTTTGCATCGACCGGGTTTGCGAATAAACACACGGTTGCTAGAGCTCCTACTAAGCCTTTTAGCATAAACAAGTCCTTTTGTTTTTATGTACATTTTAAAGGATGACAGATAAGCCTCTGAAATTCAATAGTAAAATCTTAGATTTTTCGTATAACTATTACCTAAGTAATTGCATTTGTTGATTTTGTGGTCTACTAATTGGCTGTATAATTACCTATGGAGCACTTGATTTGAAAGCAATATTTGACCAGCCATCTTTTTATGGGATTCCCCTCGATACTCTTAAAGAGATCTTGAAGGAGAATGGGCATAAGCCATTTAATGCAGATCAAATCTACAGCTGGGTTTATGAAAAATTAGTCTTTGATGTTGATGGTTGGACAAATATTTCTAAAGATCTCAAGAGCTTTTTAACTTCTAAGTTTTCTTTTGAGCTTCCAAAAGTTGTATGGAATGGTCACTCAAAAGATGGAACCAGGAAATTTCTCGTCGGGATGAGAGATTCTAAAACTGTTGAAACAGTAATGATCCCCGCAAAAAATAATCGCAAGACTCTTTGTATTTCTTCTCAAGTTGGTTGTGCCATCGGTTGTACTTTTTGCCATACAGGTACAATGGGATTAACAAGACACCTTGAAGCTGGAGAAATTGTAGGACAATTCTTAGCTGTAACGAAATGGCTAAAAGAAAACGTCTCAGATGAAGAGAGACTTTCTAATATCGTTTATATGGGGCAAGGTGAGCCTCTGCATAATTTTGAGCACGTTAAAAATGCGACGAAAGTATTCTTAGAACCAAAAGGTTTGGGACTTGGTCAGAGAAGGGTGACTCTTTCAACTTCAGGACTTGTTCCTCAGATTGAAAAGCTTGATGACTTTCCACCGATTAATATCGCGATTTCTCTACATGCTGCTCATAACAAGATTAGAAGTGAGTTGATGCCTATTAATAAGGCTTATGATCTCACGAGACTTCTTGATGCAATTAAGAAAATTCCTCTCAAAGCACACCGCTATATTACTTATGAATATCTTTTAATCGAGAAGTATAATGATAGAGCTGAAGATATTGAGGCCCTAATTGATCTTCTTCCGAAGAAGGTTTCAAAAGTAAACCTGATTCCATTTAATGAATATCCAGAATCAAGTTTCAAGCGTCCATCAGTAACTCGTATTAATTGGTTTAAAGACCAACTCGAGAAAGGTGGAATCACTTGTACAATTAGAACGACAAAAGGCGCTGATATTTTAGCGGCATGTGGACAGTTAAAGAGTGAAATGGATAAGAAATTAAATCTTTGGGAAGAAGAGAATTTTACTTCACCGACTTAAAATCCCAAAACTTTGGTTTCGCTTCTTCTTCACCAGATGATGGCTTACGCTCAGGTGAGTTAGAATCAAATTCATCTGAATCTGTTGGAGACTTCTGTTCTTTGAAATTATATTCCGTGGCCCAAGTGTTATCTTTGTATACTTTTACTTTAGGCTTTTTCCATTCAACTTTTTCCATTTGAGGAGCTTCATAAGTCTCTGCACAAACGCTTAAGCTGATTAAAAGAGTCAAGAATGCGGCTTTTTTCATAAAATACTCCAAGTTCTACTCCTATTTTATCGGAATATTAAAGAAAGAGTTTAGTTTATGCGGTAGAATCTATCATAAAGTTTACGGATGGCTTTAAATTTGAGAAAATTGTCGTTGTATCTTATTGATATTTATAAATTATCGTTTATTACTCAGGGAGTGAGTTTTGGCCGCACAAAAGCAAAAAAGCAAAGCAGTAATTGGTTTAATGAGTCTAGTGGCAGTATTTTTTGTCGTTCTCGTTATCTTCTCAGTATACACAGTTAAAGTATTCAAAAATGTAGATGGAAATGGCGATGGCTTTAATCTTTCCTCTAAGGGCTCAGACTCAATTGGTGTAATTGAAGTTAATGGTGTTATCTTCGATTCTAAAGACCTTGTAGAGCTTATTCATAAAGCAGAAGAAGACAAAACAGTAAAAGCAATTGTGATGAGAGTGAACTCACCTGGTGGAGCTGTTGCCCCAACACAAGAAGTTTATGATGAAATTAGAAGAATAGATGATTCTTATACAAAATCCGAAGGTAAGGAAGGAAAACCTATTTATGCAAGTTTCTCATCGGTAGCAGCAAGTGGTGGATACTATCTAGGTGCAGCTACTCGTAGAATTTGTGCACTTCCAGGTACTATTACAGGATCAATCGGTGTAATCATGCAATTTATGGACTTATCTAAGCTTTATGAATTTGCAAAACTAAATCCTCAAACAATTAAAGCTGGAAAGTATAAAGACGTTGGGCAACCTAACCGTGCTTTAACTGAGGAAGAGTATAAGTTAATGACGACAATGACTGCAGGTGTTCATAAGCAGTTTATTAGAGATATCGAAAAAACAAGAAAAGATAAAATTAAAGGAAATATTGAAGATCATGCACAAGGGCAAGTATTCTCAGGTGAGGATGCATTTAATCTTGGACTTGTTGATGAGCTAAGTGGCCTTTGGTCATGTGCTAGAAACATTCACAAGGAACTTAAATTAAAAGGTGAGTTGAATCTAAATTATATTAAGAAGAAAAAGAAATTTAATTTCCTTGATATGGTGGGGGATTTAGAAGAGGCATCAACTTACGTGAAAGAGATGGTGAAAAATTCGAATACACCATTAATGATGTATAAATAAATATGGAATTTTATCTAAACTGGTTACAAAATAATTTACTTTCTGTTGTTGCGATTGGTTTTACAATCGTACTTGTCTATCACTATTTAATAGAGAAGGACACAGGTGCAAAACTATCGAAACGCTATCGTAATTCAATTTACGAAGCTCAGTCGAAAGTTTTCTTAAATGCGACTCAGTACTTAATCTCAGGGAATAGAGACCTTGCTATTAAGGAATTCTTAAGTGCTGTTGATATTAATCGTGAAACTATTGATACTTATTTTGCTCTTGGAGGTCTTTTTAGATCGAATGGAGAAATTGATAAGGCGATCTCAATTCATCGAAGTCTTATCGCTAGAGAAAGTATTTCAGAAGCACATCGTCTTAGAGCATTAACTGAGCTAGCTGTAGACTTTGACCGTGGTGGGTTTATCGATAAGGCCATCGAAACTTATAAAGATGTATTAAAAATCAATAGAGATCAGTATCAAGTTATTCAGGCACTTTGTCGTATTTATGAAGATACTGGAGACTGGGATCAGGCATATAACTACCGTATTATGCTTTCTAAAGTTGGACATGAGAATCAATCAGAAACAATTTCTCACATCCTTGTTCAAAAGGCGAAATGGAATTTTGAACTTGGTGAGATTGCAAAGTGTGAAGAGGATCTAGAAGATGCTTTTAGATTTGCACCGAGTGTTTCAGCAAAAATTTTAAAGCTTAGAGTTCTTCTACATGAAGGAAATATCGATGAAGCAAAGTTCTATCTTTTGGAGCTTTTAAAAGAGCAGCCTATGTATGCTTCATTCGCATTCGAATCACTTGAGGAAGGGTTTAAAGGTGAAGATTCAGTAAAAGAGAAGTACTTTCAAAGACTCAATATTCTTACTGATTATTTCTTAGGATTGAATGATGCTGATTTAACTTCTTCAGAATCGGTTATCTTAACAAAAGTAAGGCTTTATAAGAGAATGAATAGAGTGGAGGAAGCTTACAATGTTCTTCATTCTTGGATTCAAAACCATAAGGCCCAATCAGAAGTTTTGAAATCAGAGTTTATAAAAATTTTAATTGATCTTAAAAAGAATGATGAAGCTGTAGTTCAAGTTAAAGAGATGCTAAATAATATGCATCAGACTTTGACAAAACACTATTGCAAAGAGTGTGGATTTAACTCCGATGATATCTTTTGGCGTTGTCCACAATGCCATGAGTGGGAAACTATCCAATTTAGATGGAAGGTGTGATTTAGATGAAAAAAGTTCTGGCAATGATGACATTCATTTCGCTCATCAGTACAGTGAGTGCATCGTCTAAAACGATGTTCTTAAATACTCCATATGGACAAATTCACCAGAATGCATCTCGGGTATCAAGAATTATTACTACATTTGAATGCGGTCAACCATTAAAGCTAGTTCGCACAGAAGAACAATTCTCCTTCGTTACCTATGCTAACTATGAAGGATATATCTTCTCAAAGCACTTAGTATCTGAGAAACCTAAAGACTGCTATCAAGATAAGTATAGAAAATTTTTCGAAGAGTTAAATCTTGGGATTTCTGACATGCACTACTGGGCTAAGCTTCAAGATCTTATCGTCGAAGGGAGTTCAATGCCATGAAGATGTTAGTACTGTCTCTCTTTACTATATTTTGTTTTGCTGACGAGTTGCCAATTCAAAATGACTTCGTAAATTTTAATAATATAAAAACTATTTTAAAAAAAGATGGTTTAGAAAAAATTGTAGAAAAAAAGAAAGTAGAAAAGCAAAAAGCAGACAAGCAGAAAGAAGATAAACTAAGGTCTATGTACAATACTCCAAATGACGAAGACTTCTGGAGTATCATGATGCAGTACTGGCTTGTGAAAAATGCTTCTATTTTAAAGTGGGATTTTAATAGACCTGATTATGGGATGATTCCAGCCTTTGAAGCATTCTTGAAAGAAGTTGGAGAGTATGGAGTAAAGTTTAAACTTTTATTCTTCAATAGTAGTAATATTACTCACTTTGCTTTTCCGATGGGGAAGGATAGTTATCTTTTTGTTATTTCAGTTCCGTTTATTAAGACGATGGACCTTTCTAAAACTCAGATATCTGCTCTTCTATATGAGGATCTTATAAGAGTGAAGCAAGGTCATTTCGAATCAATGATAAGTGCGACAACTTTATCTAAATTAAGAAATACAAACTTTTTTCAAAAGTTAGTTCCGAAAAAAGAAATTTCTGATCTTTTACAAGAAATTGATCAGATCGTGTATTCGAAGGGATTTAATTTTCAACAGCAGTATCAAGTGACTAAATACGTAAATACAGTACTACTTAATAATAAAAAGCTTTGGCAGAATTATTATACTTTAATTAATAAGATAGATGAGTTGACGAAAGGAAACCTTCTTTTCAAGAATTATGCAAAAATTTATCCTTCGCCAGAGTTACAAAAAAGCTGGATCGATCCAAGTAAAAAATAATGCTTACAAAAATCAATAATCGACTATCTTCATTTTATCCATTATTTGGCTTCTACTTTCTAGCCTGGGTGGTACATCTTATCATTATTTCGATAATATCGTTCTTCCATTTCAGATTAGACCATCGTTTGATAGTTATTGAGAATTGGATATTTGATTATGCTTGGACTCTAAGCTTAATGTCGAAGGTTATCGCATTTATTCTCTATTGGAGATATTTCTATGAGGATAGAATTAAGAACTTTACGGAGGCCTTTGAGTCATCAGCAAAGAAAAGTATCAATCCAGAAGTTTTAATCTTTACGATTATGAATTTCGCCTTATTGTCATTCTTTGTAAAACCTATCGTTCAAGAGAATGTCTTATTTTCTGCTGGCCCTTCGATTACGCATTACTTATCTGTATTCTTTGTGTTCTTTATTGATCTGATGGTGCTAAAGATATTTAGAAGAAATAAAGGTGAGTTGAATATTAAGGAAGTCGTTATCTGTAGTTCTTTCTTATACCTTTACAATATTGCTGTTTTTCCATTTGGCGAAAATCTAGGGATTTCATTTTATTCATTGATAGTACTGTTTTTTATTTATTATTTTGAATTTGGAAAATCCTATGTCAACTCCTCAATTTATGTCCTCCTTGTACTTTGCCCTCTGTTTGTTATTCTAGGAATAGATCCAGTATGGGGAAGTAAGTTTGCTTATTTTGAGCCGGCAACATCAATAAGAAGAGATGTTGTATTTGCTGTGTTACCAATTGTTACTTATGTATATTTTTCTTTTATAAGAAGGAGAACCTTGTGAATGAACATCAAACTTTAGATATTCTACAAATTATGCTTAATGCAAGTATTGTGGTGAAGGGCGACCTTTTACTACTTGTAATGGCTTCAATTGCATCGTGGGGAATCATTCTTAGAAAATCACTTCTATTTAAAAAAGTATTTGCTAATAATGAGGAATTTTACGATTCATTTCAAAAAGCAAGTTCAATGACAGAACTTTACGATCGTTGTGATAATTATGACGATTCACCTTACAAGAGATTATTCTGCGCTGGCTTCAAAGAGTTTAATAGACTTAGAGAAGCTAATGATGGAGATCTGATGAAGCTTAGAGCTCACTTTGTTGACTTTGGAATGCAGGGGATTGAAAGATCTTTGAATGCAACAAAAATCAAAGTTGAAGAAGAGCTAGGGGATTCTCTAACGACATTAGCTAGTATTGGTTCAATTACACCATTCGTGGGTCTTTTTGGGACGGTTTGGGGAATTATTGATTCATTTGCAAGTTTATCTATGGGAGGAGCAACTCTTGAGACGGTAGCTCCTGGTATTGCAGAAGCTCTTGTTGCAACGGCGATTGGTCTTGTTGCCGCAATCCCTGCGGTATGGTTCTACAATAAGTTTGGAAGTAGAAAAGCTAAAACGTCAGAATCAATGATTTATTTTGGCGAGGAATTTATAAACGAGTTAGAAAGAATAATTGCAAAGAAAACTCACGGGTAATTTATGGCATTTGGAAGCGGTGGAAATGGAAATGGTCCGGTCTCTGATATTAACGTAACCCCGTTAGTTGACGTAATGTTAGTATTGCTTGTTATCTTTATGATAACGGCACCACTTATGTTCAACGGGATTGAGCTTGTATTACCAAAGACTCAAGAATCAAATATCGTCAGTATAAATTCAAGTCAGGTAATTTTGAGTTATACAACTTCAGAGGAGTATTACTTAGGAAAAGAGAAGGTACTTCAATCTGAGATCATTTCTTTTATAAAGAGAGAATTACAAGAGACGAAATCTCAGACTCTTTTTTTAAGAGCTGACTACAAGCTTGATTATGGAAAAGTTGCAAAATTGATGTCTTATTTAAAAGCAAATGGGATTAATCAAATTGCATTAGTAACAGAGGTAGAGAAAGAGTAGTGGTTTATTATCGCAAAATTCCTTATCATCTAGTTTCTTTTGGAGTGCATGCGCTACTTTTCGCACTCTTTTTCTTATTTTCTAAGAACTCATTTTTTTCTAGTAGTCATGACGTTGATAAGTCAAAGATTCGAGTTGTCGGGAAGGCTATTCGAGTTGATGTGGTTGCAATGCCTAAAATGACGATTCAAGAACTGAAGAAGTATGACGAGGCCCCAGGGGATATTAATATTAAGCCACCAGAGCCGAAAAAAGTAGAGAATACAGGTGGTGATGAAAATACTGTTTTTAAAAAAGAAGTAAAAAAAGCTTCTTTTGCAGATATGTTAAAAGATTTAAGTAGTCGTGAGACAACAAAATCAAAAGCGAAGCCTGTCGCAAGAAAAAATGAAGAGCAGGCCGGAGCGGGTGGAATAAGTGGGGACAAGCTTAAAAAGATTATGTCTCTTGGAAATAGAATCAGTGAAGGCTCGGCCTTATATGGGAACGGAGGCGAAAACTCTGGCGATGAGCTTGATAAGTATGCTCTTTCAATAACTGATTTAGTTCGAAGAAATTGGTCACTGCCTGGATTTTTATCAAATAAAGATTTGAGTTGTCAGATTCAAGTCTTTATTTCAAAAACAGGAAAATTAATAAAAACAAATATCATCAAATCAAGCGGCAATACTGATTATGATCAACGAGCGCTAAACGCAATTTTAAAAGTAGGAAACTTTCCTGCTCCAAGTGAAGTCATTGCCAATCAAATATCAACAGGACAAATTGCGCTCGGATTCCCTCTATAAGGAGTAATGATGAAATTACTGATACTTTTAGCTTTATGCTTTAATTTTAATTCTTTTGCACAGAATTCACTAACTATTGTTTCTGTTGGGGATGCTCAAGTTGTTAAAGAAAAAGTTTTCGTAGAAGAACCTTATTTAAATGATGCGAGCTTGTCGTCATTAACGACTACGGGACAGAAGATTGCGGAAATTATTAGAAATGATTTTCGATTCTATCAAAACTATTTTGAAGTAGTGAAGGGGAGCTTCTCTAGGCAAGCATTTGGAACGGTTTCATATAGTGATAGAAAGGAGAAGGTGAATTACTCAATCCAACTTGGAATTTCTAAACTTGAAAATCCTGTTTTATCTGTAAAAGTTTTTAATATTGATAAAGAGTCAGAGATTGCGTCTTCTAATATTGATTTGAGACTAGATCAGAGACGAGTTGCTCACGAAGCAGCAAAGATTGCTTATAAAGCAATCGTTGGAAAAGACCCTATTTTTACAGATCGAATCTTCTTTGTATCTGACTATAGAATGCCAAATGGAATTAAAGAACTATTTGTGATGGACTTTGATGGGGCCAATATCAAACAACTTACTTTTCATAAAGGACTTGTTATATCGCCTGCAGTTTCTCCTGACGGAACAAAAGTACTTTATAGTTTGATTGATGAAAAGAATAAGGGGAGAGCAAAAAATAATAATCTCATGATGCTTGACCTAACAACAGGCAAGAGTGAAATCATTTCAAAAAAAGCAGGGATAAATTCGGGCGCTGTTTTCGCAGAGGATGGGCTGTCTATTTATGTGACTTTATCCATTCATGGAAATGCTGAAATATATCAAATGGAACTTGCTACAAAATCATTAAAAAGACTAACAAGAAACTTCGCTCCTGACGTTGACCCGTCAATTAATGCAAGTGGATCGCTAATGACGTTTCTTTCTGGTCGTCCAGGAAACCCTATGATTTATACGATGATCCCTACAAGCGAAGAAAATAGCGTAAAAAGAATCTCCTATGTTGGAAAATACAATGCTACCCCAAGATTCTCACCTGATGGGAAGGAGATTGTTTTTGCTTCATGGATGGATGAAAGATTCGATCTTTACAAGGTAAACAGTGACGGAAGCGCTCTGGGACGACTTACCAAAGATTTTGGGTCAAATGAAGACCCAGACTATTCAAAAGATGGACAGTTCATTATTTTTACAAATCAAAGGGTTATCTCTCGCTCTGAGGCCGTCCAAAATTTATACATTATGGACATCGAAGGTAAAATTCTAGGTGCTTTAACGCAAAATTTTGGAAAGTGTATAAGTCCTAGATGGTCTAAGTGATCGAAAATACGCAAAATGGTGTATTTTTTTCAAACACCCGAGTATTTTAGTCTTGTAAAAAATACAGACGCAGTGTATTATGAATTTAGATTAACGCACAGCGAAACAAGATTAAAATTAACGGGAGATATGACAATGACTAACTCACTGACTACAAAATCAACAAGAATTGAAGAATTATCGTCTAAACTTCTTTCAACTTTAAATGAGTCTGTTTTCTTTGGTGAGTTAACAAATTATGTTTCTGAGATCATTAAATCAGACGATATTCTTATCAATCTTATTCACGAAGATAATAGCTCAAGACTAGTAGCACATAACGGTAAAGCGATTGAGGATTCTGAAAGAATTGAAAAAGCAACTGGTGCATGTGGACATGTAGTAAAGTCTAGAAGAGCATACTTTTCAAATAACGTTAGTAGAGATCCAATCTTTGCGAACTCTTGTTCAAATGCTGTTGCTGAACTTTGTGTACCAGTATCAGTTGATGGTGTAATCATTGGAACAATCCACTTAAGAAGAAATTCTGAAGAAGTAAAATTTGAAAGAGAAGATATCAATACAGTACTAGAAATTTTAAGTGAAATTAAAGCACCACTTCTTAATATGAAGATGTTCCTTTCGGCTAAGTATTTAAATGAATCATTGGCAAGAAAGATTAAAGAAAAAGAAATGGAACTTCTAAAATCAAGAAATGGAATCCAAATTGCTGATACATACAAAATCTCTGAAAGAGAAATTATTGGTAAGTCAGCTATTATGAAAGAACTTATCTCAAGAGTTGATAGAGTTGCTGTAACTAACGCAAACGTACTAGTTAACGGTGAATCAGGTGTTGGTAAAGAAATGATCGCAAGAAGAATTCACTGTAGAAGTGAAAGAAGAGATCACGCATTTATCTCTGTTGATTGTTCAATGGGAACTGAAGAGCAACTAGAAGCAGAAATTTTTGGAAAAGAAGAACTAGACCTTGCAAGAGGATCAAGAACAATTAAAGGAATGGTAGAAGCTTGTGATGGTGGAACACTATTCGTAAATAATATCCATAGATTACCAGTAAGACTACAAGCTAAACTTGTAAGCTTTATGAGAGATGGAATCTTCTTTAGAGTTGGTTCTCAATCTCCACTTAAGTCTGATGTTAGAGTTATTGCAGCTTCTAACAAAGACCTTAAAGATATGGTTTCTGAAGGAACATTTAGAGAAGACCTATACTTTGTAATCGCAACTGTTGGTCTAAGAGTACCTTCTTTAAAAGAGAGAAGAGAAGATATTGAAGTACTTGCTAACTTCTTCTTAAATAAAGATAAGAATGTAGAAAATCAAAAATCAATGTCTCCTGGTGTTGTTAAACAACTTTTAGACTATAACTGGCCTGGAAACGTAAGAGAGCTTCAATCAATTATGGAAAGAGCATATATTCTTTCTCCAAGTTCAATCATCGAAAGAGATCACTTGGCAGATTGCGTAAAAGCTGAAGTAGTTGAAGTTGTTGAAACTGAGAAAGTAGAAATGAACTTTAGAGAGATGACTCTTAATGATCTTGAAAAGCACCACATTTGCCAAACTTTAGAGCATTTAAGTGGTAACAAGACAAAAACAGCTAAAGTTTTAGGAATTACAGTAAAAACTTTATATAATAAGCTTCACAGCTACGGTATGATTGACGCAAAAGAGGCGTAATCAAGAGAATTAATTGTAATATTGTTTTTAAAAAAGTAAAATATTCCGTGGAGGAAATTATATGACAACTGAATTAATCCAAGCTGAAGCAATTAAGAATACGAAGAATTTTAGAAATTCTGCAGATATTGAAAACTTCTACCGCTTTGTTCATGAAAATGACCTAAGATTTGAAGCAAAGAAAGTATTCGAGTTGATTATGCAAGCAATCAACGAAAAAACAAAAAAGAAAACTAGAAAATCTAGAAAAGTACAATAAATAAAATACAAAAAATCCCCTCAGCCGGAAGAGGGGATTTCTTTTGAGGCCAACATGGATGTTGTAAAAAGTAATATCGTATTTGATCCGTTATACGGATTTATCAATCTCACCCCACTTGAAGTAGAAATCATTCATAGTCCTTTTTTTCAACGTCTCAGATGGATTAAGCAATTAGGTTTTTCTTGTTATGTATTTCATGGCGCGGAACACTCACGCTATGGACACTCTATTGGAGTAATGCATAATGCTCATCATATTTTAAAGTCTTGTGGACGTGCTGTTTCTGACGAAGAATTACATGATCCAAAGTGTCTAACCAAAGAAGCGATTTATCATAAGGCCATTAGAGTATCAGCTCTACTTCATGATATTGGAACATTCTGTTTTTCTCATACAACAGAGATGGCATATATTAGATTCGGTGAAACAACTAATAAGCGTGGTGGAAAAGGTTTAAAAGATGATCATGAAAATCTTGGATCTTTTATAATCAAAAATACAAACTATGAAGGTGGTTTAACTTATATCCTTGAAAAGTATGGTATTGATCCACAAGAGGTTTCTGACCTAGTAAAAGGAGTGCATCCATCGGTAATGGCAAATCAAATTCTACATTCGGAAATTGATTGTGACAGAATGGACTATCTTCTAAGAGATGCTCACTATACAGGTTTAAAGTACGGAGCTTATGACCGTGATTATTTACTTCATCACTTTAAATCGATGAGAGTAGGTGATCATGATATTTTAACAATTAAGCACAACGCTCTTCACTGCGTAGAAGATTTTCTAAATGCAAGATTTGCTTGGTATTCGCAAGTAATTCGCTCTCCTCGTGGAGCACGGTATGATGCTATCGCAGAAAGAGTATGTTTCCATTTCTTAGAAAAAGGTTATGTGTACCGTTATAGCGATCTTCTCGATATGATCTCTAAAGAGCCGATGAAGTTCTTTGGATTCAACGATAGTTACTTTATGAATACTGTTCATGCTAAGTATATCGATGGCAGTCTCGATAATGTTCCAGATATTAAAGATATGGCGAAAACACTTCTTTTAAAAACTGGTGCGGTTTCTATTAAGGCCGATGAACTCAAGCAAGTTCTTCTCAATCAAGATGATATTAGTGGTAATGAGAAGGTTTTCAAGAAGGCCCATAATAAAGCGAAGCAAATCGAAGCTGTTATTCAGGAGAAAGGATCAAGTGCTGACTGGGTTCTTCCTGATATTCCTTCAAAGATGATTATCTTTGTGAAGTCTCCAAAGGCCATTGCAAAAGATAATAATATGTCCAATCTTTTACTTGAGAGAGATCCTGTTAAGATCAGTTATCAAAATGGTGACGTTAAACTATTAGCAGATGTTGAAAACTCTATTATTTCTAAGCTAAGTAGAAGCATGAGCTACACACCAAATGTTTTTTGCTCAAATAGTGCATTCGAACTTCTTGTGAAAGAGGGGATTGCGACGAGGATTCCATAAAAAAAGGAGCCTTCGAGCTCCTTTTTATTTTTATTTTCTTAAATTTTTTCTTCGCTCAATAAGTGGAGTGTAAACGCCTTCAAGACTATCGCCATTATATTTAATTTCTTCAAGCTCACCAGTTAATAATTTAACATCAGAAGTAACAAATAAAACTTCAATATAACTATCCAATGTTTGGTAGTTTCTAATGAATGCTTTCTCTTCAACTGGATTGTCTATATTGAGGAGAAGACAAATAATATTTGCGGAACCCTGTGGTTGAGTCATGCGTGGGATCATAAAACTAAGATCATCAACAAGATTACCTAAAAGCTCTTCACGCTGTTCTTGATCATCAGGAAGAAACTTATTATTTATACTAAAGAATGTTGCTTCAACACCCATATATGCATGTGTCTTCTTATCGATTGATAAGAGAGCAATACTCTCATCACTTGGAGAAATAAGGTACTGCTTAGTTAATTCATCATAGAATGGAGTAAAAACAAAGTTATCAAAGTGGCTGCCATTATGGTTGATACCAATAACATTGATTCTCTCTGAGTTTGAAACTTCTTTAATAAATTGGCCGAGCATAATTGGATATACTGTTTGTCCATTTGATTCGGCTACAGCTTGAGCACGGTCGGTATAAGCTAGAAAAACTGAAAGACCCAGATCTTTTAGTTCAGCCCTCTTAAAACATTCTCCATCTTGAATAGAGTAGACGATATCGTAAAAAGATAGCGTAACTTCATTCTGAGTTAAAAGTGACTTGAGTAGGCTAGGTCTTTTAAAATCTGATCCAATTTTCTGTAACATTTTATCCTCTATTCAGCTTTCTGATATATTGTTAACCCATCGTGGGTAACTCTTTTTAAATCAATATCAAGTCCAATTAAGCTTTCGCCGTTTCCAAGAACAAGAAATCCTCCAGGCTTTAAAGACTTCGTGATATTCTTAAGAATTGCTTCCTTATTATCCTTGTCTTGATAAATAAGAACATTACGACAAAAAATAATGTGGTAATTGTTCTCTTTGAATTTTCCTGTTAGGAGATTAAATTCAAAGAATTTTACCTTCGATCTTAATTCCTTACTGACTTCCCAGTTCTCATCAGGAAGTTGTTCAAAGTATTTCATTAGAGTCGTAATTGGTAAACCACGTTGAACGTCCAGACCGTTATATATTCCTTTTTTAGCCTTATCAAGAGCTGTTTGAGAGATGTCTGAGGCTTCAATCATGACGCGAGGAAAGAAGCTCTTGTCCTTCATATCATTAATAGACATAAGAATTGAGTAAGACTCTTGACCAGTACTCGCTGCACAACTCCAGATATTGAAAAGTCCCATTGTATACTTTTGGGCCAATTCCGGAAGCATTAGAGTGGTTAGGGCCTTGAAAGGTTTATTGTCTCTAAAAAAATAGGTCTCGTTATTTGTAGAAAAATTAATAAGAACAGCGTGCATATCAGGAGTGATATTTGCCTTATACATCTTATATAATTCTTCAACAGTGTTCACTTCAAAAACCTCTAAGAGATCCTTAAATCGTGAATCAAGGCGATAGTAATCCTTCTCTAAGTAGGTGATTCCAGTGTGCTGATAAATATAATCAGCAAAGAACTTGTAAATTTCATTACTTGTAGCCATTTTTTCTCCAAAATTCGATACTGATATAAGTATATGTCTATCTATCAGGATTAATATGAGGAAAATCATTTCGGGGGAGATTTATCGTGTATTATTTCCTGACTTTTTTTGTCTTTTAAACAAAGTTTTGAAAAAAAATCAAAAATGTACTACAATAATTAAAGGTCCAAGGACCATAGATTCAAGTTAGGATGATTTGAATAATTAGAAAGGATTCTGCAAATGATATCAGAAGGTTACCGCCAAACTCCGGATAGTCTCTTCAGTGAGCCTCATCACCAAAGCCAGACACTTTTTAGATTAGACAACGTAAGAGTTAGTTATCGTGATTTCGATGCTCTTAGAGATGTAAATTTACAAATTCGTTCAGGCGAAATTATTTTTTTAACAGGTGCCTCTGGAGCAGGTAAGACAACATTATTAAATGTACTTGCTGGTAATATCAGACCGAGTTCTGGAAAGATTCAATCTTCTAATAATCAGTTCGTTGCCCAAGTTTTTCAGGACTTGAAATTGATTGAGCGCTTAACATGTAGAGAGAACCTACAATTTGCATTTGATCCATCTATTTATAAAAATAAAAAAGAATTTGATTCTGATCTTGAAGAATTAGCAAAAATCATGGGTATAAGTAATCGCCTTGATTCGAAATTATCTGAAGCAAATGGCGGTTTGAAGCAGAAAATTTCGATTGTAAGAGCATTATTAACAAGACCTAGCGTGTTTCTAGCTGATGAACCAACGAGTTCTCTTGATTATGAAAATGCGAAGAGATTTTTTGACCTTCTTAATATCTATAACGTGAAAAGAAAAATGACTGTGGTATGGGCATCTCATAATAGAGAGCTAGTTCAAAAATTTAGTGGAAGAATTATTCATTTAGATAAAGGTAGATTGATTCATTCGGGGCATGCATGTTTTATATAAGCGAAACGTATAATTTTATAAGAAAGAATATTGCTAAAACTTTAGTTCTAAGTTTTTTCTCAATAGTTTTATTATTCGGCTTTTGTAACTTTACTTATTTTCAAGGTGAAATTTCTAAAAGACTACCAAGTGTCGAAAATCAGCACTACTTTAATGCTCTTGTTGATCACAAGATCAATGTCTTCTCAATCAAAAGAAAAATTGAAGAACTTCCAGGTGTGACAAAGTTTGAAGTCCTAGGAGATGAGGTAACCAAATCGTACCTTGAAGATCTAAATACAACTTTAAACCTTTCAGAAGAAGAACTAGTTGAGCTTAGTAATATGATTACTATTAAGGTTTCAATGACTCCTGAGTTAAACGAGTCATCAATTAGTTTGATTAGAGAGTATATGAACCGCTTAGCTGGTTCCCAGAACATCATGCTTGGAGGAGTTAAAAAGAAAATCAATAATGAGGTAGTTTTTAAAAATCTCATCAGTATTATAAAAAAATGGCCACTTCAAATAGCTCTTAGTGTTCTCTTAGCTTTTTGGATGGTGAGTTTCCTAAGTATTAGAAATGAAATAAAGAAAGTTTCTTTTATTATTGAAAATTTTCAACGTAAAACAAATGTCGCGATGAAAATGACTCTCTCTCTTACTGTTGTAAATTTGATTCTTGGATTAGTTTTGTCTTACTTAATGTTTGAACCAAATCTATACTCAGTATTATTATTTTGTTCAATTTCAATGTTTGTTCCTTTTGCGTTTGGAAAGAAAGCGCAGTGGGTAAAGGCTTAATGAAAAGTAAATTATTACTAACATCAATTCTCTTCTGTTCAGCTTTTGCTGCAACAAGAACGGATTATCAAAATGTCATTAAAGAAGTTAATGGCCTTAAAACAAATATCCAAAAAATCGAAACATCTTTGACGACTAAGAATGCTGAATATTTGAAGGTTGTTTCTCAAAGACAGAAAATTGATATTGAAATCTATGAATTAGAAAAAATTATTAGGAATAATATACTTGTTCTAGAAGCAAAGAGAAATGAACTCTCTCTTAAGATGAGAAGCCTTCTTTTAAATTCAATCGAAAAAGGTGATGGGTCATCTCTCCTCGAAAAAAAGATTCTTCTCGCACGAGTAAGAAAAGATAAGAAAGAAATTGAGTTACAGTTAAAAGTTGAAAGAGAAACACAAAAGAAACTTACTGAACAGAAAGTTAAATATACTGAGAAAGTAAATCTTGAAAGAGAGCTGTATACACTAGTTAGTGAACTTGAAAGAAAGAAAAGTGACTATGTTCAAAAGTATATGGCCAGTAAAGAAAATGCTGAGAAGTTGAAAGAAGAAATTCACGAGATTCAACAGAGTGTGGCGAAGGCAAAAGTAAAGAAATCTACGCCAACAACTGTTGCTGAACTCAATGCTGATTTTTTAATGCCAATCGAAGAATTTATTTCTAAGGATTACGATAAAAAAGGAATAACATTCGCTGTTAAGACAGTGAGTGATATTAAGGCTTCAAAAGCTGGACAAATTGTTTATACAGGAGCTCTTGCAAACTATGGAAACGTAGTTATGATTGATCATGGAAATGATGTAAGAAGTATTTATCTCGGGGATTTGTCTCCACAGGTAAAGAAGGGTGACAAGGTGTCATCTGCACAAGTGATTGCTAAAACAAGACGTTCAATACGTAAGGAAGCAATCGGAAAAGTTTATTTTGAAATAAGAAACAAAAACAAAGTACAAAATACAATTAAACTTGTGATGAACGAGAAGACACAAGTTTAAAATCGGAGTAATAATGAATTTCTGTCGAAATCTACTTGTTGGAACAGTGATCACTGTTTCTGCTCTTTCGCACGCAAGTAGTGAAAAATCTCGCTTTGAAAAACTAGAACTATTCAATAAGGTTCTTCACCTAATTGAGACTCAATACTATCGTGATGTTGATACCGAAAAGCTTGTTGATGGAGCTTTGAAAGGGATGCTGAACACTCTAGATCCACACTCGACTTTCTTAGATAAAACTGTTTTTGAAAAAATGCAGGAAGATACTAAGGGAGAGTACGGCGGACTTGGAATCGAAGTAACTCAAAAAGATGGTGTTCTGATCGTTGTTACTCCTATTGAAGATACTCCAGCATACAAAGCAGGGATTAAGGCGGGAGACAAGATTGTAGAAATCAATCATGAGTCTACTCTTGGGATTACTTTAGAAGAATCTGTTGATAAAATGAAAGGTGAGCTTGGACAGAAAATTAGCTTAGGAATTCTTAGAAATGGAGAAAAAGAAATTCGCTATTTTGATGTAAAGAGAGAGATTATTAAAACTCGCCCAGTAAAGTCCTTTAATAAAGATGGATTTGTAATTATTCGTTTAAATCAATTTCAGAAAGATTCTGGGAAATACATCGAAGAAGCAATTATCTCACAGAGAAAGAAACTTGATAATAAAGTAAAGGGATTCATTCTTGATCTTAGATCAAATCCAGGTGGGCTTCTCGATGAAGCAGTAAACGTGGCATCAATCTTTTTAAAAGATGGTGTTGTTGTTTCAACTGAAGGTAGAGATCCAAAAAATAAAGAAATTAGGTATGTAAAAAAATCTGGTCATAAAGAACTGGAATTACCAATAGCTGTTTTAATCAATGGCTCATCAGCTTCTGCTTCTGAGATCGTTGCTGGTGCACTTCAAGATCAAAAGCGAGCACTAATTATTGGGACTCAGTCTTTTGGAAAGGGTTCAGTTCAAACAATTTCTCAATTAACTGAAGATCAAGGATTAAAGCTTACAATTGCTCAGTATATGACTCCAAAAGGAAGAAAAATTCAGGCCATCGGTATTAAGCCAGATGTTGAAGTTCTTCCAGCTGAGGGAGAGTGGTTAAGAGAGAACTTATCAGATGACGGATATATTAGGGAAGCTGACCTGAGAAACCACTTAACGGCAACAATAGAAACTCCTGCAGAAAAAGAAGAACGTATTAAAAGAGAAAAGTCCCAAAGGTTAAAAAGAATCGAGAGGGCGAAGAAAAATAAAGAGATTACGGCATCTGTTGCGGATGCTGAAATTAGAAAGTATGACCCTGAGAATGACTATCAAATTATACAGGGAATTCGTTTACTCCAAGCAGTATCAAAATATTAGAAAAAGGCCACCTTCGGGTGGCTTTTTTGTTGCACTCCGTCTACTCACTTCATCTCAAAAATAAGACAATGCTTAAATGAATTTAAATGTCCCAAGTGTTTCGGTACTTGTTAACCAAATTAAGCGTAATCTCGAGGCCTCTTTTAGAAATGTCACTGTAGTTGGTGAAATTACTAATTTAAGTTACTCTTCTTCTGGTCACTGGTATCTCTCTCTTAGTGATCCTGAGTCACTAATTTCTGCTGCTGTCTTTAAGATGGATGCAATGAGAAATCCTGTGCTCAAAAACCTAAAAGATGGGGATAAAGTTATTTGTGCAGGCGCCATTTCTGTTTATGCTAAACGCGGAACATTTCAACTGATAATTAAAAGAATTACTCCAGTGGGGAAAGGTGATCTTAAGGAGCAGTTTGAACTTCTAAAAAAGAAGCTAGCCGCTGAAGGTCTTTTTGATCTTGAAAGTAAAATGCCAATCCCTGAAATGCCAAAACGTATTGCTGTTATTACAGCAAAGGGAGCAGCTGCACTTCAGGACTTTTTAAATATTGTTGATCGTCGATCTTTATTTTGTGATGTTCTGATTTCACCTGCATTGGTACAAGGTGATGCCGCTCCTGTCTCAATTCGTAAAGCGCTTGAAAAAGTTATTCGCTACGATATGAAACACAGAGAGGCAGGAAACCTTGATAAGTGCATTGACGTTATCGTTCTTACGCGCGGTGGAGGAAGTCTTGAGGATCTATGGGCCTTCAATGATGAAGCTCTGGCATGGGATATTTACAATTGTCCAATCCCTACGATCTCAGCGGTTGGACACCAAGTAGACTTTTCAATATCTGATTTTGTTGCCGATTTAAGAGCAGAGACTCCATCTGCGGCGGCAGAAATTCTAACTAATAAACAAAAAGAAATAGTAGAGAGACTTGAAAATAATAAGCGACATCTAAAATCTGCAATTCAATCAAAAGTACAGAAGCATCGCTACGAACTATCAAGTGCAACACCGGCTAAGATTCTTGAGAAACTATGGAAGAGAATTTCATTATTCAAGTCAAGACTTGAAAATTGTAATGTGTTAAAACGCAAAGTGGAGCTCTTATCTCTTTCTGAGTCTCAATACGAACTCGATATTCTAATAAATTCGATGATGACAAATATAAAGAAACTAATTGAAAAGAAGAGCCGTGACCTACAACTACAAAACGAGTTACTGACGGCCCTTAATCCAAAAAGCATCCTATCTCGAGGATATGCGTATACAGAGATTGATGGAAAAGTTTTAACAAGCTTTAAGGATTTTACGAAAGTAGAAAAAGATAAAGTACTGAAACTTCACTTTAATGATGGTTGTGGTGAAGTTAAGAAAATATAGGTATTTATGTTAGATGGTGATTTATTCTTTGAAGGCAATAATTCAAACCACGCAGATGGAGAGAGTCTTTACTATTTTAAGAATGAAGAATATGAATATCAATTGCCCAAAAGTCAGTTCGTTGAAACAGAAAGAATTGAAAGCGCTGATATCTTCCTTTTCAAAGGAGGTTTCAATTATATCAATTCAAGTAGTGTACTTTTTCAAATCCAAGACCATTCAATAGAGGAGATTGTAAAAAACTCTCAGTTTTATCGAGTGCTAAAAAGAAATGAGGCCAATAAAGCGAGCCTAAAGCGTGCCTATGATCATTTAAACGACAGTGAAGTTTTCAATTATTTCATTTATATATTTAGTACACTTAGAGACCTCTACAATAGAGAACAAGAAGATGTGAATTTTATTAGTGAGGTTTTTAAATTTATAGAATTTAAAAGCTATTTTGATACTTTGATACTTTCAAAAAATTCAATTTCTAAAAAAATATTGGATGAAGAACTTTGTATGCTGTTTGGAGACTTCTACATCTTATGCGATCAAAAAGATGCAAATGAAAACTCTCTCCTAGTATGGGACTTGATTAACTTGGCACTAGTCGAAATTTTAAAAGAGGGAAGAAGTACCGCTCCTGATAATCTTCAAGTGATTAATTATTCAAACCTTTCTTATATTGCCTCTAAACTAGAATACCCTGTCGCTATTTTAAACGAGGGGGGAAGTGTTGTTTTATTTAATGATCAATTCTCTGCGCTCAATATTCTTCCAAGTAATTTGCTTGATTACCAGGATGATGATTGGATAGACATTAATGATAAGTTTTATAAAATTAGAAAAAATAATATAGATCTGATTGGAAGTGTTTTTGTTCTTATCGCCTCCCGCAAGCAAGAGGGGCTGAAGCTTGATAATCAATCAGAATTGGGAATTATTACTGGATCAATTGCTCATGAGCTCAATAATCCTGTTGCTGGTATTCTGGCCGCCGTGACTATTCTTGAGTTTGAAGAGTGGGATGACGAAAATTTAAAGCTCTTAAAAGATCTTAAAGATAGTGCAGTAAGATGCAAAGAGCTTGTCGATACCTTCTTGGGTTTTTCGAGATATAAGGTTCGTGAAACTCTAATTAAGCCTCTTGGTGGGGTTGTTGAGCAGGCGTTGTCCCTTTTACGTTTTCGTGTTATCGAATCTGGTTCAAATATCAATGTCGAAATTGCTGACGATATAAAAAGAGTGGAGTGTAAGGGTGTCGTTCTTCCAATGGTTATTTATCTATTATTTGGAGAGCTTCTTACTTTGCTTTCACATAAAAAGCTAATAGATGAAAATATTAACAAAACACTTTGTCTCGATATTATGGTCAGTGAGACTAACTTAATTGTGAAAGTAAAATCATTTCCTTTAACTTCTTCAGACAAGAAAGTTTTGAATCAGAAGCTCATTATCCATTTACTAGAAATGGACAATATGGGGCTTCGAATTAAAGATGATGGATTTGAACTAAGTTCAGCAATACCTGCTTAAATGTACTTTTGAGGGTAGTTGTAGGTATTTTTATTTTTTGCAGCAAATTTTTCAAATGCCTCGTAGAACTCTTCAACTTTTTTCATTGCGATCGTCTTATCAAAAAAGAATACTTCCTTGTTTTCAGTTTGGCATTTGGCCATATAGCAATCGATAAAATCTTTGAGCTGTGGAGGAACATTTACTTTGCGAGTTTTTCCACTCGCGACTTTATTTCCTCGAGAGTTGATGTACTGAGCAAGCTTCTTCTTGTGTCCTGGATATCTGAAAATTAATTCACTCTTATGACCAAGTGAGGCCAGTGGGTAGATTGTATACTGCTCAGGAACCAGATGATTGATAATGAGGAAGTCATACTTTTCAATTTCAGCTGCAACTGCGAGTAAATCTTTTCGTTCTGTTTTAACGAGATGAAGATCCCAAAGTTTTGTCATAACTTCTTTTTTGCACTCAAGATCAAGTTTTGCGAAGAGGTGAGTATATTTCAAGAGTACTTCTGTAAATGGGCCAATAAGCTTGATTGTCATTGTTTCCCATTGGATAGAAGAAACTTTATCCATAATATATTCAACTTCTCTTGCATCATTAGCACATGGGAATGCAAAGAGAATGACTCCATTTTCACCTTTAAATGAAACAATATATGGAGCTGGCATTTTCGAAATTTTAGCTTTAATTTCTTTTTCTGGAGTATCTTTCTTGTAGTTAACAAGATCGAGCTCAAATCTATTCTTCGGGTAGTAGAGGTGATTAACTTTTGAAACACCCTTACTTTCAAAAATATCGAGATAATTAATAAAAAGCTTCGCTGTAGCATCAGCATCATCAAGGGCCCTATGCGCCTTCGTGTGCTTGATCTTGAAGATCTTACTCATGTAGTTTAGATTCGAGTTCATCAGCGAAGGAATTAGGTACTTCGTCATGAGATTTGTACAAATACTCTTGTTTGTAAGCTCGGGTCTTCCAAGTCTTTTAAGAACTGAATTTAAAAATGGGACATCAAATGAAGAGTTGTGAGCAATTAGGACTCTATCTCCGATAAACTCAAGGATCTCTTCAATGACGTTATCAATCTTTGGACATCCTTCGACATCTGCTTGCTTGATTGATGTGAGTTTTTGAATAAATTCTGGAATTTTTCTTTCTGGGTCAATAAGGTAGGATTTCTTTTCACCGATTTCCTTGCCATCAATATTTACTAATCCAATCTCGATGATTTTATCTGTCTTTGTATTTCCACCTGTTGTTTCAAGGTCAAATACGCAAAATTTTAGTGATGATAAAATATCACTTTCTGATTTTTGTTCATTTAAATTTTTTTTCATTGTACGCCTAAAGCCGAATATTCATTCGAGCATTGAGATTATTGGTATTAATAATATATATAAAGATGCCATCGGGGTCAAAATTTAGCCGCGATGGCAGTATTTTCTAAAGAGAGATAATTACCTGAGTTAAAAGGTCACAAAATGTTTTCATGACCTGATTTGCTTGGTCTTTAATGTCATCGTGGCTAAGTGCCGTTTTTTCAATCCCTGCTGCCATATTTGTTACACATGAGATTCCAAGAACTTTTAGACCCATGTGAACTGCTGCAATATTTTCAGAAACAGTACTCATTCCAACCACGTCAGCACCCATATTTCTAAACATTCTAATTTCAGCAGGAGTTTCATAACAAGGACCAAGTACACCTGCGTATACACCTTGCTCTAGCTTGTAACCAAGCTTTGCTGCAGATTTTTGCGCAACTTCGATTAGTTCTGGATGCCAAGCGAAAGTCATATCTGGAAATCTTGTTCCTAGTTCACTGTGGTTTGGACCAACAAGTGGACTATTACCTGTTAGGTTTAGATGGTCTTCAATAAGAACTAGCTGTCCTGGTCTGTAGTTTGTATTAATACCGCCAGCTGCATTTGTTAGAATAACGTTTTTTACACCTAGTGTTCCAAGAACTCTTACTGGGAAAACTACTTCTTCAAGAGAGTGCCCTTCGTAAGCATGGATACGTCCTTGCATAACTGCAACTGTATTTTCACCGATTTTACCAATTAGAAGTTTTCCCTCGTGCCCAATGATAGTCGTCTTCTTAAAACCTGGAATTTCCTGATAAGGAATTTCGATTTTTTCATTTAAATAATTTCCAAATTCACCAAGTCCTGAACCAAGAACAACTCCAATAGTTGGTCTAAGGTCTGTTTTTGATTTAATGAATTCTGCTGATGCTTTTAATTGATCGATTAAAGTACTCATAAAAAATCCCTGCTATATTTCTTTAATTTCAAAAATTAGTTTTGGTGATGCAACTTTAGCTTGAGAAATCTTAATCTCTTTTGTCATTGCTGCACTGATATCTTTTACAATCGCTGCTTGATTTTTGTTGTGGTAGATTTCTACTAGAGTTTCACCCTTGGCTACTTTCTCTCCAACCTTCTTTTTAAAAATGAATCCAACACCAAGGTCAACCTTGTCAGAAGCCTTATGTCTTCCTCCTCCAAGTGCAACACAGTGTAGTCCCATTTCCTTACAAGCAATACTACTTACATAACCAGCTTTAGAAGCTTTAACTTCTGTGATTACTTTAGCGAGTGGTAGGCGAGAGTAGTCATCAATAACCTTATCATCTCCGCCTTGAACCTTGATTAGCTTTTTAAATACTGCAAGGGCCTTACCATTAGCGATAGACTCTCTTGCCATCGCTTCACCTTCTTTAAGAGAAGTGGCCTGTTTTGCAATATAAATCATAGCTCCAGCAAGCTTCACAGAAATATCTGTTAGGTCTTTTGGACCATTTCCTTTCAATGTTTCGATTGATTCGATAATCTCAAGAGAGTTACCAACATAGTTACCAAGTGGTTGGTTCATATCCGTAATATAAGTCACCATACGCTTATTAAATCTCTTTGCCGTATCTCTTAAGCTCTTTGCAAGTGCTTTCGCATTCTTGATATCACTCATGAAGGCGCCTTCACCAGTTTTGATATCCATAACAATACCATTAGCACCTTCTGCAAGTTTCTTACTCATAATAGACGCAGTAATAAGTGGAATAGATTCAACTGTTGCTGTTACATCTCTAAGACCATAGATAATCTTATCTGCAGGCGCGATATCTTTTGTCTGTCCAATAAGAACGATTTTTTCTTTATCAAGTTGTTTTTTAAATTGCTCAAGTGTAAGGGCCGTCTTGAAACCTTTAATACTTTCAACTTTATCAACGGTTCCACCAGTATGACCAAGACCGCGTCCGGCCATCATTGGAACTTTTACACCACAAGCCGCTGCGATTGGACCAAGAATGAAAGAAGCCTTATCGCCAACACCACCAGTAGAGTGCTTATCAACAACATTCTCTCCCTTAAACTTAAGAGTTTTCCCAGAATAAAGCATTGCATCTGTTAATGCTGCAGTCTCAGCGACACTCATCCCATTTAAGTAAATCGCCATAAGAAGCGCTGTCATTTGGTATTGTTCAACCTGACCACTAACTAGACCATTAACCATCCAGTTAATTTCATCAGCTGTTAGAGATTTTCCATCACGTTTTTTTGCGATAATTGAATAGGCATTAAAATTATTTTTTTTCGTCATTTAAATTTCCGTTTTCTAAAGCATTGCTAATCAAAAAAGGGCAATGTACCATTAAGGTTGAGAAGAGATAAGGACTTAATATAGTAAATCTCGAGAAAAGTTGCAAATAGTGTAATTTTCTTTATGAATAAAATTAAGAGGATAGGTAAATGAAAAACATTTTCTTGATGCTTTGCACATCATTAGTGTTAGTTTTTTCACCAGTAGCGAACGCTCAAGATAGCTCTACGTTTGCTGATGAATCGCTGAGAGATATTTCAATCGTCGCTGGGCTTGGAGCCGGTGGGGCAGTTATGGGGCTTTCGACGTTGTCTTTTGTTGAAGAGCCAAGTGATCACTTAAAAAATATTGTTGTGGGTGCTGCGATTGGTATTATTATTGGAGTTGGAGTTGTTGCATATAGTCAGGCTTCTAAGTCTAAAGAGTATATTGAGGGCGCACAAATCAAGGATTTCTCTACTAAAGATAGAGTTAAATGGCACGCTGCTAATAGCTTTACTGCAAAATCTAAGTCTTTCTCGAATCAACCACAAGTCGGTTATACATTTTCTTTCTAAATAATTGATAATTCAGCTCAAGATATGTAAACTTCAAGGGTACCTTACCTTTGGAGTTTACTGTGGAGAGATTAATTTCTTTTTTTGGCCTTATTCTATTACTTTTATTTCTAGTTGGAGTTAGTACTAATAGAAAGAATATTAATTGGAGAACTGTATTTTCTGGAGTTGGGCTTCAGATATTCCTTGGTCTGATCATTTTGAAATCGTCTCTAGGGCAGGAGTTCTTTGAAGGTGCTCGAGCACTTTTTACGGGAATCCTAAATTATACTTCTGAAGGTTCTAGCTTCATCTTTGGTCCATTAACAGATACAAAGAAGTTTGGTTTTATTTTCTTCGTCATGGTTCTTCCAACAATTATATTTACAAGTTCATTAATGAGCGTTCTCTATCACCTTGGAGTTATGCAATTCGTAATTAGAATTGTGGCAAAGGTAATGGTTGTTGTAATGGGAACTTCTGGAGCTGAATCACTTTCTGCCGCGGCCAATATCTTCGCAGGGCAAACAGAAGCTCCTCTCGTTGTAAAACCTTTCATCTCAAAAATGACACGTTCTGAGCTTTTAGCTTTAATGACTGGTGGAATGGCAACAGTTGCTGGTGGAGTTCTTGCTGCATATGTTGGGTTTGGGATTGATGCAGCTCATTTACTTGCAGCGTCTGTAATGTCTGCTCCTGCAGCACTTGTTTGTGCAAAAATATTATTACCAGAAACAGAAGAATCACTAACGAAAGGTGTGGTTAAAGCTGATATTGAAGAGAGAACTGAGAACCTTGTTGATGCTGCAGCTCAAGGAGCAAGTGACGGACTTCAACTAGCATTAAATGTTGGAGCAATGCTTCTTGCTTTCATCGCTCTAATTGCGATGGTGAACGGAGTTATTGGTTGGTTCGGTGGACTCATTGATCACCCTGAACTTTCTCTTGAACTTATCACTGGTTATGTTCTAGCGCCTGTTGCTTTCATGCTTGGTGTTCCATGGGCAGATTGTCAGGTTGTCGGTTCATTACTTGGTAAGAAATTAATCTTGAATGAATTTGTCGCTTATTTAGATCTTACAAAGCAGATGGCCGAAATGTCTCCTCGTGCAGTTGCTATTTCAACTTATGCTCTTTGTGGTTTTGCTAATTTCAGTTCAATTGCCATTCAAGTAGGTGGAATTGGAGTTCTAGCACCTGAACGTCGTAAGGATTTAGCGAGTCTTGGTATGAAGTCTCTTATAGCGGGAACTGTTGCCTGCTTGATGACTGCGTGTATTGCAGGTATGTTTTTATAAGAACATCAAAAAATACTATACAATTTTAAATAGGAATATATATGTCAAAAGATCTGATTATTAACAAGACCCTCAACGAGTGGAGAGCGGTTCTTGTTGAGAATGGTGAGATCTTGGATTACCTTCTTGAACGAGAGAAAGATAGTTCAGTTAATCACCCAAGAGTAGGAAATATCTATAAAGGTAAGGTCCTAAGAGTTCTTCCGGGAATGCAATCAGCATTCGTAGATATTGGTTTTGAAAAGGCCGCTTTCCTTTACGTTGATGATGCTTATATGCCAACACTAGATGAGCAACGTGAGATGGCACAGAAGGCCGAGGCCCAAAGAAAAGAACAAAGTATTCGTGGAAAAATAATTCCAGATGAACTTAGTACTTTTACAGATGCTGTTGATATGAGACTTCGCCCTGATTCTGCAACAATTGAATCATTTCTTAAAGAGGGTGATGAAATTATTGTTCAGGTAGCAAAAGAACCAATTTCAACTAAAGGACCAAGAGTTACAAGACATGTTACTCTGCCTGGCCGCTATGTTGTCTACATGCCATATATTGAGCATACCGGTGTTTCTCGTCGTATTGAAAATGATGAGGAAAGAGATCGCCTAAAAGATATTCTTGATACAATCCGCCCAGAAGGGAAGGGGATTATTGCAAGAACAGCTGCTGAGGGAAGTAGCTACAAAATCTTAAAAAATGATTACGATATGCTCGTAAGAATTTGGAAAGAAGTTCAAAAAAGATTTGAAAAACAAAATGCACCTTTTGTCTGTTATGAAGATTTAACTTTTATCCAAAGGGTTCTTAGAGATATTACAGATGAAGATGTGGATGATATTATCATCGACACAAAAGAAGGTGTGAAAGAGATCGAAAAGTTTACTCTTAAATATCTTCCTGAACTTAAAGGTAATGCTCGTTTCTATGATGAGACAACACCAATTTTTGAAAAGTACGGAATTGATGTTGAGATAGAAAGAGGACTAAGTAATAAAGTTTACCTTCGTTCTGGTGGATCTTTAAATATTGATCAAACTGAAGCCCTTGTTTCAATTGATGTTAACACAGGAAAGTTTGTTGGTAGAAAAACTCTCGAGGAGACAATTCTAAGAACAAATCTAGAGGCAGTAAAAGAAATCGCTTATCAATTAAGACTTAGAAATTGTGGTGGTATTATCATTATCGATTTTATCGATATGGAAAAAGAAGAAAATCGTCAGGCGGTTTACGATACGTTAGTTGAGGCGTTGAAAAAAGATAGAGCAAAAACAAAAGTTCTTCCAATTTCTGACCTTGGTCTTGTTGAAATGACAAGAAAGAGAACAAGGGATACTCTAACAAGAATCCTATGTGAACCTTGCCATTACTGTGAAGGGACGGGGAGAGTCAAAACTGTTCTTACTGTTTGTTATGAATTAGTGAGAGAGTTGAATAAGACACTTAAGAATGCTCCTGCTAATGCAAAAAAGATTTCTATTTTTGCTCACCCGGAAGTTACTGCAAGACTATGTGGTGAAGATCTTGATC
The DNA here is from genome assembly GCF_000447795.1 of Bacteriovorax sp. Seq25_V. Taxonomy (NCBI): domain Bacteria; kingdom Pseudomonadati; phylum Bdellovibrionota; class Bacteriovoracia; order Bacteriovoracales; family Bacteriovoracaceae; genus Bacteriovorax; species Bacteriovorax sp. Seq25_V. The sequence continues at coordinate 240,982 of NZ_AUNI01000015.1, forward strand.
TTATCGATACTCTTGAAGAGGCGTATGGAGTTACACTTCAAATTCGCTCCGAAAATTCATATCACGTCGAGCAGTTCGAGATTTTCGGCTAGCCAAATTTGACATTGGACCTTTTTAGAGTTGTACTTTAAGTATAAACAAATTCTGGAGGTCCAATGAAGATTTTAATTTCTTTTCTATTTGTAATGAGTGCTTGGTCAAGTGAATGTGTTAATGCAGATTTCATTGCCAAAGGATTTAAATTCGCAAACAAAAAATCATTTTCAACAATTTCAAAAAATATAACAAAGTGGATGAACTCAGCTGAGAATGAATTCGTGCTTGATTACCAGTCACCAATGTACTCTTCTTCATATAAAGGATTCGTAACTGTAACTTCTTATGACAATCTTTCAACTGAAAGAGATGAGATGTTTGGAGATGTTGTATTTTTAAGAGATCGTTTTACAGACAAGCTTGTTGAAGTTCGTTGGTACCAAAATGGGATGAAGCTTATTGCTTTTGATAGAGAACTTCAAGAGTGTCCAGCTCCTGTTGTACCAGTTGCTGAAAACGCGCTTTTATAATTAACAAAAAATAAGCGGCTCTAAAGCCGCTTTTTTTTATGGTAGGAAGTACTCTGCCACACCGTAAAGACCATTTTGCTCAAATGGGAAAACAAGTGAATTATTAGTTGGATTATATTCCATACTTAAACCACGACAGTAGAGATTTGATACTGGCCAGGTTACAGCACCTTCGTCAGTGTTTGTTGTAATATTGTGTTTATAAATTCTTCCGTTGTCGTAGCAGTAGTAGAGGTACTCAGTTGCTCCAACTTTTAGGTATGTGTATCCGTTGTATGCTCTACGAGCAAGTCTTGAAATTTGAGTTATATTTCCACCTTTTGTAACACTAAAAATATTTCTACCAGTATCTGAACTATCTCTGTTTTGAGTGAAGATCCATCTATTTCCTGTGCTGTCCCAGAAAGGTAATCCGTAATAGGCATAATATGGGACTTTACAGGTTGCTGCAACTGATCCACTAGTACAGATACCATTATATCCACCTGTATATGTATCAACACCGTTTGTTCCAGCAATATGCGACTGTCTGTATGAGTCTGTTGAGTCATACAGCTTTAACATAAAGTCTTCCCAGTGACTATCCGTTCCGTTGTATCTCATTCTTGCGATTAATAAATTTTGCCCATCAAAACCTATTGGAAGACCATATGACTGATTACCGTTTGATTTTAGTAGAAGACCTGGTTGACCATCACCATTCCAATAGTCATAGGTTTCAGTTCCGCCGATTCCGATAATATTTTCCCAGTATCCTGTTGATCGATTTAATTTTTGGTATTCTCCATAAGCATAGGCTCTCATGAAAACATCTCCAGTTGCTTTGTCAACAGAGTACCAAGATCCATCATAGAAACCTTGAGCGGTTGCTAGAACAGAAGTGCTTGGGTAGGATTTTATATTACCATCCCCGGCGATAATATTAATATCACCTTCAGTCGTAAACTCTTTTATGAAGTAACTTGCATTGTCCCCAACAATGTATTTACCATTATTGAGTCGCTTGACGTTATTAATATAGTCAAATCTAGCATTGAGAGCATTAACGCCATCACCATATGATCTTCTTTGTCCGAATAGCGTAACAATTTTTCCATCCTCATCAATTGTTCGAATTTGACCACCTTCAAGCAAGTATACTTTTCCAGCCGGTGTAATGAATACATCTTGAATGTCTACGTTACAAGACGTCGCAGGTGTACCGTCAACGCAAAAACCACGAGTCCCTGTTCCAACTAACCTTGTTGTTGTTCCATCAAAGTTAATTCTTTGAACGTAGTCTCTGTAGATAAATCGATAGAGATGGCCATCCATCGAGGTCGTATTATGATAGTAGTAGTAAGCAGCCCAGTTATCAACAGCTGGTATTGCTTCAAAAGTTGAAGGGTTATAGTAAGCAATGTCATGTCGATCACCATCAGTTGCTAATGGATTATTGTCACAGTCGGTATAGCTATTGACTTTATAAACTCTTGATTGAATCCCTGTTATCTGCGAATTACTTGGATCAAATTGGAATCCTGGTTGAGATAATCTACATTTTGTAAGGTCTTGAGAGGCGTTATATCCATCTCCCGTACCAGTAAGACGTTTACTTGTCACTTGACCAGTTGCCGCTTTATAAATTCTTATTCTTAGCCCTGAGTGAGTTGGATTAATATAAGAATGTTCAGTCATAAAATAAATATCGCCATTTGGAAGTGCAAAGAATGGAATACTTCTAGACCAAAGCGAGTTTGATGATAAAGTATCAAACTTTAAATTTAACGGATTTGCTACAGAATCACTAGTATCCGTACCACCACCTATAATTGTCTCAATTGAGGGTGTCGATTGGTTTAAGTCAACTCTTCTAATTCTATCAGTATCTAAAATTAAGAGACGACCTTGATAATCAAGAGTGATTTTAGTTGCATATCTTAAAGTCGCATTAACAGCAGGTCCACCATCTCCAGATGATGTTCCCGTTCCTGGGATGAAAACTTTTTGCTTCCCATCGTTAGGGTCAATTGTAATAATTCCACGCTTATAGTCCGCCACGTAGAATCGACCATCGTTTGTTACTACAAGTGTCCCTGGGTCTGCCTCAGAACCATTTTTTCTAGTGAAAAATAGTGCTGTTTGTGCAGAACCTCCAAGTCCTGATTCAGTGTTCCCAGCGATAATTTTTAACATATCAGCATTAATAATATTTGAAATTAGCTGAGTTGAAATATCCCCGGCGTCAGTTACTTTTACTTGAATTTTATAAGTCGTATTAAGTGGAGAACCACCTGTCCACTTGTAGCAACCCTCGTTAGCCTGAAGAGTATATCCTGTACAGCCGTAGTTTGCATTATCAAGACCAGCTACAATTTGAGTAAAGTTAATCTCATCAGGTGTGTAGTAAAGAGTAATCGCACCAGATGGAAGTGTGTTGTTATCACTTGCTTTCCATCTAATATAAACATCATTTCCTGCAGGAGCACTTGATTGTGCTCTTGTTGGAGGGAGTGTTGCATTTGCCACGTTGGCTGCGAGAACGTCCCAGATTTCTGGTGCAACACCTGGGTCATATCCATGAACGATTTTATCCACTCCTACAGTCGCTGATTGAACTGAAATATTTTCGGCTTCATCTTTTACCCATACAAAAACATCAAATGTTTTTGGTACCCAACCAAGAAGGTTAGGGAATTCATCGAGACTCAATGTTTGTGCCAGTGCTTTACCAACAGAAGGAGAGTTGACATCTAACCAGCAACCATCATCTACTGCTGGAGTTGTTGAATCATCTGACTTAATACAGAATGACTTTAGGTACACATTAGCATTTTGTGATGTCGCATTCAAATCAACTGGAATAAAGGCCGATCTCGAAGGGTTCGAAGCACTCGTTGTAAATAGAGAAATTGTCGGGGCATTCGTCTCTCTGATCCACTGACCACTCACTGCAGTTGAGTTAAATGGTGCCACTGTCATTGTTTGAGTAAAAGTAAAGTTTCTTGTGGCATCAGTTGTTTGAGATGCACTTGTCCAAGACCATGTTCCAGAAGGACATGTTGTACTTGAAGTCTCTGATCCAGAAACATTAACTGTTAATCCTGTTTCACAACCACCAGTATATGTAACTGTATCGTCATTATTTTTAATAATATTTGTTGCAATTGTTAGGGCCGGACCAGTTGTATCTCTTGTGTGCTTCATCGTAAGTGTTGAAGTGTTTCCTGCTGGATCAGCTTGAGTGAAAGTAAATGTTCTTGTCCCGTCAGTTGTCGTTGATGGAGTTGTCCAAGTCCAGCTTGAAGAAGAACAAGAGAATGCATCAGTAGCACCGCCTGTAACATTAATGGTATTTGTGCCTTCACAGTTACCAGCTAGAGTTACAGTGTTTAAATTATTTGTAATTGTAACAGTTGCTCCTGATGCTATAGCAACTGGTGTATTTACGTTAAATGTTGGAGGTGTTGCATCTCTTTGCCAAGAAAGAGAGAGTGGTGGAGAAGAAGTATTTCCTGCTCCATCAGTTTGTACAAGATTATATGTGAAAGTACCATCAACAGTTTTTGCACTTGGAGTCCAAGACCATGAACCTGCACTACAAGCAAATGAAGTTGTTTCATCTCCTGTTACATAAATTGTATAGTTTCCTTCACAAGTTCCACCCCAAGCATTTGGTTGATTAAATCTTGTAAAGTCTGGAGACAAACCAGTCGTCTTTGCCATAATTGGAGCAACTTCATCACGGATTAAGATTCGTGAAACAGTTGTCGTATTTCCAGCGGCATCAGTTTGAGAGATAGTGATTGTCTTGTTTCCATCCCCTGAGTCAAAGTTAACAAGCTGAGAGAATGTTCCACCAGAACAATTTTGGTTAAAGCTTGCTGGCATATTTCCACTAAAATTAATATCAAGCCCTGTCTCACAATTCCCTGTCACTGTTGCAGAAGACTGGTGATAGCTATTAGCTGCAGGAGAAGTAAAAGCTAAAGCAGGTGCAATTGAATCAATTTCAAAAGCAGTTGAGTCTGAAGTTCTTGTATTTCCTGCAAGATCAGTAAGAGTTACTCTGATTTTGATATCTGTCCTATTTAAAGATGGTGTTGTCCAAGATTGAGTAAATGTCGTACCACTGAGAGGTCCAGTTGTTGCTGGCTTTGATGTTGTGATTGTTACCCATGATGAACCGTTATAATATTGAACAGTGTGGTTTTGAGAGGCGCTAATATTAGCTTCAGTTACGGCCCAAGTTAAAGTTATTGAATCTCCTCCACGTTGGAGACCTGGGTTTGCGACAGCAATTGTTGGAGCTGTAACATCGTAAATTACAGTAATATTTGTAGCCGTTGTTGAAACATTACCATATGCATCTTTTGACCATGCTTTTAAAGTGTGTGTACCTTCTGTTGCAGCCGCAAGAGTGTAAGAAAGCGCCGAAGCTGTCGTCGTACATGTTTGCCATCCCGCAGCTCCTGCTGCCGGTTGAGTTCCTTCGTTGATAAAGATGGCACTAATATCTGAACATGAAGTTGCAGTAAGATTTTGTCCCATTACTTTACGGTATTGCGTATGAGCAAGTATCACAGGAGGAGCTGCTGATGGTGTTTTATCAGAAACATTAAATGTTATCGTCGCTGTCGATAGAGCATCAACAGTCCCATCATTTGCAATATAAGTAAATGAGTCAGTTCCATTAAAGTTTGTATTTGCTTGGTAAGTACATGTTAGATCAGTTCCGTATGTCCCTGTAGTGATACAGTTTGAGATCGTTCCATTTGAAGTTGATGAAACAATTTTATACGAAAGAGAATCCCCATCAATATCAGTCGCATTAGATATTGTGAATGCGAAAGCAACATTGTCGTCAGTTGAGAAAGTTTGATTCGCAGCCATTACTGGAGGATCATTCACTGGATTTACTGTAATATTTACTGTTGCAGTATTCGAGTCAAGAGCACCATCATTAACCTTGTATGTAAATGATACCGTTCCATTATAGTTTGATGCAGGAACATAACTACAGGCCCTCGAAGTTCCACCTGTGCATGTGAGAGTCCCAGAAGCCGGGTTTGTAAGCTTCACATATGTCAGTGAATCACCATCAACATCACTTCCAATTCCCAGAGAAAAGTTAAGTGTTGTATCTTCGTTTGTGGCAAATGATTGAGGTGTTACTAAAGTCGGAGCATCATTAACAGGGTTAACAGTGATGTTTACAGTTGCTGTATTTGAGTCAAGTGCCCCATCATTAACTTTGTACGTAAACGAAACTGTTCCGTTGTAATTAAGTGCCGGAGTATAAGTACAAGCTCTCGAAGTACCGCCTGTACAAGTTAATGTCCCTGAGGCAGGGTTCGTTAGTTTTACATAAGTAAGAGTATCACCATCAATATCTGTTCCAATTCCAAGATTAAAATTAAGTACTGTGTCTTCGTTAGTTGCAAATGATTGAGGAGTTACTAAAGTTGGAGCATCATTAACAGGGTTAACTGTGATATTTACTGTTGCAGTAGTTGAATCTGCATTTCCATCGTTAACTTTATAAGTAAAAGATACTGTTCCATTATAATTAGCGGCCGGAACATAAGAACATGCTCTCGAAGTACCGCCCGTACAAGTTAATGTTCCTGAAGCTGGATCTGTAAGCTTAACATAAGTAAGTGTATCACCATCTACGTCTGAACCCACACCAAGGTTGAAGTTTAATGTTGTATCCTCATTAGTTGCAAATGATTGAGGAGTCACAAGAGTTGGAACGTCATTAACTGGATTTACTGTTATGTTAACTGTAGCTGTATTCGAATCTGCATTCCCATCATTTACTTTATAAGTAAAAGAAACGGTCCCATTATAATTAAGTGCAGGTACGTATGTACAAGCTCTCGAAGTTCCACCTGCACAAGTTAGTGATCCCGAAGCTGGGTCTGTAAGTTTAATATACGTTAAAGTATCTCCTTCAATGTCAGATCCAATTCCAAGATTGAAGTTTAATGTTGTATCTTCATTTGTTGCAAATGACTGTGGTGTTACTAATGTCGGAGCATCATTTACTGCGTTTACAGTGATATTTACTGTTGCAGTATTTGAATCAAGAGCTCCATCATTAACTTTATAAGTAAATGAAACACTTCCGTTGTAATTGGCTGCAGGAGTATATGTACAAGCTCTTGAAGTGCCACCTGTACAAGTTAATGTTCCTGATGCCGGATCAGAAAGTTTAACGTATGTTAAAGTGTCATTTTCAATATCAGAACCGATTCCAAGATTGAAGTTTAAAATAGTATCTTCGTTTGTAGCAAATGATTGTGGTGTTACGAGAGTAGGGGCATCATTAACCGGAGCAACATTTATAGTAATTGTAGATACTGTTGCAGAATCAGCAATTCCATCATTTGCTCTATATGTAAAAGTATCAACACCATTGAAGTTTGCATTTGGAGTATAGTCACAAGTTAGGTCTGATCCATAACCAGAAGTATCGATACAATTTGATAGAGTTCCGTTGCTTGGAGCTGTAATAATCTTATAACCAAGTGTTTGAGCTGGATCGATATCTGTTGCACCATTAAGAGTGAACGAAACAAGAGTATCTTCATTTGTAGAGATTGTTTGATCGCCAATCATTACTGGAGCATCATTTGTATTATTAATGTTAATTGTAACAGTGGCCTCTGTCGAATCAAGATTCCCATCATTTACTTTGTACTTGAAAGTATACGTATTAATATCGTCAGCAACTGGAGTGTAAGTACAACTCGTTGAAGTTCCACCAGTACATGTTAAAGTTCCGGCCACTGGGTTTTGAGTGACAATATATGTGAGAGTGTCGCCATCAACATCTGCACCACTGTTAAGAGAGAAGTTTAGTGCAGTGTCTTCAGTAACATTGATAGTTTGAGTTGAGGCAAGAGTTGGCGCATCGTTGATCGGATTTACAGTAATGTTTACTGTTGCTGTGTTTGAATCTAGTGTGCCGTCGTTTACTTTATACGTGAAAGAGTCCGATCCATTAAAGTTTAGGTTTGGAGTATATGTACATGATCTCGAAGTACCACCAGTACAAGAAATAGTTCCATTTGTTGTATCTGAAACCTTTATGTAATTAAGCGTGTCTCCCTCAGTATCTGCCCCAATTCCAAGATCAAAAGTTATCGGAGTATCTTCATTTGTCGCAATTGCTTGCGGATCAACTAATGTAGGAGCATCATTAATAGCATTAACAGTAATTGTTACTGTTGCAATAGAAGAGTCAAGATCGCCGTCGTTAACTTTAAACGTGAATGAATCAACTCCATTGTAGTTTGCGTTTGGCGAGTAAGTGCACGATCGTGACGTTCCACCAACACAAGAGATGGCTCCATTTGTTGTATCACTTACTTTAATATAACTAAGTGAACTACCTTCAATATCAGAGCCAAGGTTTAAATCAAAAGTAATTGGAGTGTCTTCATTTGTCGATATCGATTGTGTTGTGGAAACTGTAGGAGCATCGTTTACAGGAACTACAGTAATACTAACAGTAACAGATGTTGCCGAGTCAGATGTACCATCATTTACTTTATATGAGAAAGAGTCCGCACCGTTATAATTTAGGTTTGGAGTGTAGTCACATGTGAGATCCGAATCAGTGGCCATACAATTAGATAATGCTCCATTTGTCGGAGCAGAAGTAATTGTATAAGTTAATGAATCACCATCAATGTCGTCACCAGCTGTTGCAGTGAAACTAAGTGCAGTATCTTCATTTGTAGAAAGTGCATAGTCTGACGGTACCGTAGGAATATTATTAGCAGAATTATACGAAAGAGAAGTTGAGATACTATCAAGACCACATGCCCAGTTAAGTGTCGCAACTTTTGAACCTTTTGTTGTTGGTTTAGGTCTGACTATAATGTCACAAGATGAACTTGGACCAATATCACCAGTTGCACAGTTATCCGTTGTGATTTCAAATTCAGAAGCATTAGCAGCACTTAGTGCCGCAATCGAGCAATCTTTTGTTGCAGCTGTTCCACTATTTGAAACAGTAAAAGTATAATTAGGACCAAGTGCCTTATTGAGAACTGAACCGTAATCATATGAAGTAGGAGATACCGCTAAGATTGGTTTTTGAATTTCAAAGTCAGCAGTCTCTGTAATACCAGTATTTCCTACAACGTCAGTTAAGCTTACTCTTAATCTTGCGTTTGAGACAAGAATGTTTGGAAGTAAGTATGTTGTTGAAAAGGATTGGTTGTTTAAGAACCCATTTGCTGATGCAACGGCCGGTAGAGTAGACCAGCTTGAACCATCAAAGAATTCAACAACATGTTGGTTAGTAGTTGTTTGGTTAGCTTCTAGTACCGTCCAATCTAAAGTTAGTGTTGTGTCTGCTCGATAGCTTGAGGCTAAAGTGTCAATCGTAATTGCCGGAGCTGAAGTATCAAGGTTAATGGTAAATGTTTTCTTCGGACTTATGTCTCCGTTAACATCTTTTGCCCAAATATTTACTTCAATATCTCCATCACCTGAAACTAGGGTGTATGGGTTTATAACTTGTGTAATTGCTGTCGTACATGTGTATGTGAAGTCACCTGGAACTGGAATAGTAGATCCTTCAGTGATGGCAAAATTTGAGAAGCTCTCACAGTTTTGAAAATAACCACCCAGGTCAGCACCGGTTGAAATATCGATTAGAATATCTCTTGTTTGAGTTGGATTTGTACTTCCACTGTTTAGTGCGATATTTGGTGCAGTTGTTGGAGCATCATCACTAATATCGATACTATAAGTTAGTTCGTGAAATGGAAGTGTTCTGTCAACATCACTACCCGCACCTGCTACCGCTCTACCTACAAAGAGTTTAACCTCGATAGTTCTCTTCGAATTTGCGGAAGGCGTGTATGACCATGATGCAAGGTTTGATACTTTTGCACTATCAATATGCCATTCGTAAGCAGTCGTGTATGAAGTATTCCAGTGTTGAGATTCAACATTTAAAATAGCTGAAACTTTTTCTTGTAGAGCTGTTGGTATTGTTAAACCTGTAATGTCTGGAGCAGCATCAGCAAGAACTTGATAATTTTCTCCTTCAAATGCTTCTTCAAATTTAGCTTGAGTTGTTGGATCTGATTCAACGACACTATATGAAGCTTCAATTTCATCATTAATATTAATCTGAGAATCAATTGTGTTAATAAAGCTTTCGATTTTTGCACCATCAAGTTCTTCAATATCAACGCTTGATGAAGACTTGATAATTTTTGAAACAAGAGTCGAAGTAGGTGTAAGGTCCTGTTCTGTAAAATAACTAGTTACGATCCTTTCATAATTGATATCACAACCAGACGTTTTAAGAAGGTACTTTGTAGGTTTCGTAATATCAAGATTCAAACCTACAGGCTCAAATTGAAAAGTTGTCGTCGTATTGAGATTTTCTGCAGTGATAGGATTGTCTGCAAGAACTGTCATTGTGTTAATATCAAACAGAGTTATCTTTGGATTGGTACAGCTTGATGCTGCTGAGTAAGCCTTCTCAATTAAACTAAATCCAGAATCAACAACAATGATTCCAACGAGAGGTGGAATCTTTCCTTTTACTAGTGGAGGACTCGATACAAAAACATCATCCGTTTTTTTAGATGATGAATTTATTATTGTATCTTCAGATACTTCTTTTTCCATTGCCGGCTGGTACGTCGGGTTGCCAACAATTGTTTCACTAATATTTTTCTTTAAGTCTGTTGAGGATTTTGAGCTGCTTTCTGGATTTGTTAGAGTTGTATCTGCTTGTGAAAATGAACTGCTTGGTACTCTATTATTACTGACAGCGCTATTAGTACTAACATTTCCTTTATTGATATTGAAAGCAGACTTCTTGTTTCCATCAGCAACCGAAACGTCACCGTTATAGTCAACTGTGTAGCTTGAATCGCTAACTACTTCTTTAAAGCCATGATTGATTGTTGTTACTGAGCTTGGATTTCGCTTTAGACGGGCCTTGTTTTGCTCTTCTGCACGCGAACCTTTATTAAATTTATAGTTCTTTGAAGATTTAATGATATTTGACTGCAGCGCTTCATCTGAAACTTCGCGATAGATTACGGCTGCAGCTGTAAAAATTAGCACTGGAGTAATCAGTTTTGTTATTAGTGTTTTTTTACTCATGGAACCACTTTTTCTTAAGTAAAAGTTAAGTCACTATTCGGATCTGCTTAATTAATCTTAACTTACTGCCTAAAATTACACGGTTTTGGGTAGAAAATGACTCGCTGTGCCTTAAAAACGTCAACTTTCGTTGTCATTTGCGAGAAATTGTTAAAAAAAAACAATTATTGAACGCGCTCATTTTATTGCAATAGTTCCATTTTGTGGTTGTAACATCTGCCGGAAGCTTTTTTATCCCTTTACTAGTTGCATCTAAGTTGCTAAATTCCTCTGACATTTAGAAAACCAAATTATCGCTCAGGCCAATTGTGGACCTGGGCCAATATCATAATATTGTTCAGGAGGTTTGTATGATTTATGAGTTGGCATTAGTAGCCAGACCAGAAGCTACTGACGAGCAAATTGCTTCGCTTAAAGACATGATCGCGGAAATCGCAGGTCAGTACGAAGGTGAAGTTCTTCTTACAGATGATTGGGGAAGAAAGCAATTCGCTCAAATCGCAAAGAATGGTGCAACACACGGGCACTATGTTTATTTTATCGTTAAGGGTAATAACAAACTTAACGACGAAATTAACAGACGTACTAAGATCAGTGAAGACGTTCACAAGATTCTTCTAGTAAAACTATCTGACATTGACGCTGAAGCTGAAGAGATTGTAAAAAAATACAAGACTCCTCATTCAAAAGCACACAATGGTTCTCAAACTGATGAGTTAGAGAAGGGTGGAGACAAAGATAGAAGAAGATTTTCTAAGAGAAAGAACTGTTGGTTTAAACAAAACAGCATCTCTGCAGATTGGAAAGATCCAAAAACTTTTAATTGGTTAGTAAATGAATTTGGAAAAATTCAACCATCTAGAGTTTCTGGAATTTCTAGAAAGCACCATAGATATGTTGAGTCAGCAATTAAGAGAGCAAGAAACATTGGTTTAGCTTCTCACTTGTCTGGAAACCTAACTGAGTAGTTAGCTGGAATTATTTCATAATGGTTTTAGAGAAAAACACATATTCAGGATCAACGCAAAATTCTCAAAAGAGAGTTATCGGGCAGCTTAGTTTTATTAAGCTTATCCTTCTGTGTCTTGTTTCCTTTGTACTGTGTGCAGTAGGTCCATTAGTGATCTTTTCTCCGATTCCACTTGCTATGGCATTTTTAATGTATGGCTTTGTACAAACTTTCTCTGTCGCTCTAGTTGCAATTTTTGCAAGTATGGCTTTGGCTTTGACTGTTCCTGCAATGGCTGAGCTCTCTATCTATAGTGTCATCATGGTCATCGTAACAATCGTTGGTTTCATGGTTTCTACAATAGTTGTAAGAGGAGAGCATCCTGTAAAAGGTTTTATTCTCCGTGGTCTCGTTTCTTTAAGTGTTATTGGACTTTTAGTTTTTGCGGCTAATGTTATTTCGCCTGAGCCGTTAACGGCTTCATTCGAAAAACAAATCGTAGAATATACAAATGGGGTAAAAAGCACTGAGAATTATCAGGCAGTACTTAAAAATGGTGGTGATGAAGCAAGACAAATTGAGCAATTTATGTCGAATCCACTTGAGTTGATAAGACAGTTTTATAACTGGATTTTCTCTCTAGTATTCGTTTTTGTTTTCTTTGTTCTTTGGTTATCAACTTTTACAGTTATGAGAAATAAGTCTTTATGGCATAGAATGCATAACTATAAATATGGATTAAGTGATTTTGTTAAGTTTAAAGTACCTGACTTTGTAGTCTATTTCGTAATAATAGGTTTTGGCCTATTTGTGGGATCTGACTTTTTAGGTGGTGAAACTGCAGAAATTATCGGTGGAAATATTTTACTTGGGTTAGGAGTTTTATACTTCTTCCAGGGAATGGGAATATATGTAGATCTTTTAAGATATCTTAGAATCTTCGGACTTCTTAGAAATCTTTTGACTATTATGACAATTTTTTACGGTTACCAATTCGTTGCTATCGCTGGCCTATTTGATACTTGGGTCAACTTTAGAAAATACTTCAAAAAGAAATGAATTAAGGAGATATGTCATGAAAGTCATTCTTAAAGAAAAAGTAAAAACTTTAGGAAACGTTGGACAAACTGTTAACGTTTCTGCTGGTCACGCAAGAAACTTCTTAATCCCAAACGGATTAGCAGTTCTAGCTGATGAATCAAATAAAGCTCAAACAGAGCACATGAGCAAAATTCTTGCAGCAAAAGTTGCTGAAGAGAAAAAAGTTGCTCAAGATCTAGCTAAGAAAGTAGATGGTGTTGCTATTGAAATGATCAAGAGAGTTGGAAACGGTGGGAAACTATTCGGTTCTGTAACTACTCAAGATTTAACTGCAGAACTTTCTAAACTTGGTTACGATGTTGAAAGAAAAGCATTAACACTTGATAAGCCAATCAAAGGATTAGGCGTTTACAATGTTAAAGCTAAACTTTTCAAAGAAGTTGAAGCTAACTTTACTGTAACTGTAAAGATGGATCCAGCTCAAGAAGAAGAAAACAAGAAAAAAGCTGAAGAGCTAGCTGCTCAGAAGCAAGCTCTTGCTGCAATTGCTGCTGCTGAAGCTGAAGAGAATCCAACTGGTGAAGTTAAGGAACTTTCTGAAGAAGAAAAACTTAAGCAAGAAGCAAACAGAATTCTTAGAGGTTAATCTCTAGATTTGTTTAAATGGAGGCCTCATTTTTTGAGGCCTTTTTTTCTCGTACTCATAGAGGATAATCAATGTCTAATCAACACCCACAGATAAAAGAACTTCCACATGACCTTTTGGCAGAGAAATCACTTCTCTCATGTCTTCTATTAGATAGTCAGGCATTTGATGAGATTAGTGATTTAAAACTTGATGGCTCTGAGTTCTATCATCCAAAATATGGTGTTGTTTACGATGCTATCAAAGACATGGCGCACTCGAGAAGACCAATCGATTACGTTACTCTTTGCTCTTACTTAACTTCTCGAGGAAAACTTGAAGAGTTAGGTGGACAAGCATTCATTCTTGAGATTACAGAAGATCAAGTTTCAAGTGTTAATATTAGACACTATGCTCAGCTTGTAAAAGATAAAGCTTCTCTTAGAGAGATTGTAAGAACAGCAAGAAGAGTTGCTGATATGGGACTTACTTTTTCTGGTGATGCAGCTGACTTCATTCAAGAGGTCGAATCAAGTTTTTTTAAATTAACAAATGAAGCGAAGACAGGTGCACTTACAAAATTAAATGTCTGTCTTAAAGAAAATATAAAAGAACTCGAGGATACTTCGAGAAGACCTGGTGAGATTCAAGGTATTCCAACTGGCTATAACAGTCTTGATGAATTACTGCTCGGTATGCAGCCTGGTCAGCTAATTATTCTTGCTGCTCGTCCGGCGATGGGGAAAACTGCATTGGCACTAAACGTTGCTCAAAATGCATGTGACTACTCTAAACTTCCTGTTGCGATATTCTCTCTAGAGATGATGAAGAAGGAGCTCTCTATGAGACTTCTGACTCAAAGAGCGAAGGTTGATGCGAAGAAAATACGTCAAAAGAATTTTGATGACACAGATCTTCGAAAAATCGGAATGGGAATTCAGGCCCTATCTGATCTTCCGATCTATATTGATGATAATGGTAGTATTACACTTTTGGATATTCAGTCTCAGTGTCGTAAAATTAAGGCCGAACAAGGTTTAGCTCTAATTGTAATCGACTACCTTCAGCTGATGAACTCACACAATAAGACTCTCTCTCGTGAACAACAGATCTCGGAAATTTCTAGGGGATTAAAGTCGATGGCCAAGGAATTAGATTGTCCTGTAATCGCACTATCTCAGCTTAATCGTTCCGTAGAATCTCGTCCTAACAAAAGACCAAACGTTTCCGATCTTCGTGAGTCTGGAGCGATTGAGCAGGATGCCGATATTGTTATGTTCGTGTATCGTGATGAGTATTATAACCCAGATACTAAAGAGCCTGGGATTGCTGAAGTTATCGTAGGTAAGAACAGAGCTGGTTCTGTTGGTACAGCGAAGATGGCCTTTGTTGGTGCTCACACAAGCTTTGAGAACGTTGCTTATGATGACAGTAGAGCACCTGCTAACTAAAACCCACGCTACATTTTATAAAAATGGTAAGAATATCCTTTGTCATGATCTTGATGAAGGATATCGCTACACCACGAAGAAGATTATCAATCTTAAAACAGGTGAGGAGTCATGTTTTGACTTCTCAGAACTTGAAAAACTTTTATCCGAAATAAATATTCAAAAATCTTTTGAGAAGCCGATTGTTGTGAATCTCTATTACGAATTAGGCTTATTATTAGAACTTAACGAAGTTCTTGATCAAGAAATTGTTCTTTGCGACTTTCTCAAATTTAAGGCGACTAAAGAGCTTCCGGTTTCAGTTAATTTAAAGAATGTGAACTTTAGTTTTAAGAATAAAATATCGTCAGAGGAGTATCACAGATGCTTTAATGAAGTTTATCAAAATCTATTAGATGGTAATTGTTATCAGTTAAATCTTACAAAGGTTTTTGATGTTGCTTTTGATTGTTCCATCGAAGAACTTTATCAAAACTTTCTTTCTGCTAAGAATAGGTCGTCGTTTGCCCATAGTATATTTATTGAAAATATGAACTCTCTGATTCTGAGTAATTCCCCGGAGTGTCTATTTGAAATAAAAGAAGAGGAGTTATACACTCGACCAATTAAAGGAACTCTTAGTGATAAGCTTGATGTAAAACTTTTAACAGAGGATGAGAAGAATAATAGTGAACTATCTATCATTACTGATCTTCTGCGAAATGATCTTTCTCGTATAGGAAACTACTTCAGTGAAGTGGTCTCACTAAAAGAAGTCTTTCATGTCCCTGGTCTTATTCATCAATTCTCTGAGATTAAAGTAAAGCTCGAAGAGTCAGTATCTCTTTTAAGAATTATTCAAGCACTCTTTCCTGGTGGAAGTATCACAGGTGCACCTAAGAAACGAGTTTTGAAATTAATTAATGTAATCGAATCACAAACACGTGGAGCTTACACGGGCTCAACGATCATTCTTTTTGGTAAAATGAAATCTTGTTCAATCAACATACGCACAGCAAATGTTGATATTAAAAAATCAGTCCTTCAATACGGAGCGGGTGGGGGAATAACTCTGCTAAGTAAGTGTGATGAAGAGTACGATGAAATGATTTCAAAAGTTGAAAGCTTCTTTACACTGTTTAAGTGTTAAAAAAAACTAATTTAGTCAGATTCTAATAAAATCTTACATCTAGTATGTATGTTTTGACATAGTAAAAAGCGGATAGATATTATTTTGTGACAATATGTAGCAAAGGAATGCGCCCTAACATTGATGTCGGGGTTCGGATTATAGGACAAGGGAGTGTTTTATGTCAACCTTAGAAATAGGTAAAAGAGCAGAGAACAAGGACGTTGATATGGTAAAGCTTGCTGAGCTTTCAGAGCTAGCTGGTGTACCAATGGAATACATCAAGGAAGAATTACTTCTTGATGGTGAAGAGGTTTCGATGGAAGCGTTAAGATCATCGATGTTGAATCTTCTTGATCAAACATTCGCAGCTAATAAATAAATTCGAAACATAGGAAATGTTTCTATAAATAAAGAGGGGGTCATGCTTTGCATGGCCCTTTTTTTTGGCGCCGTAAAATTTATTGAGTTTTTCTAACTTCCCTAAATTATAGAATCATCAAATTTTGACTCATTTCAGACTTATACTTACTTTATGTTTGAAGACAACGAAATTGCAGTATTTGGGCAGGCCGAAAAAAAGAAGAGGCCTTCAGTTCCAAAGAAAATTAAAAAACAGGTATCACGAAAAGAAGCGAGCAGTTTCTTGCAGAAGGCTCATCTTTGTGTGACAGTTTCTCTACTTGCGACAGTCCTGTATTTGATTCAAGTAAATACCAATCTCTCTTTAGCAATATTTCAAGCTAATTCAGATCGAGATGCGATGAAACTATCTTATGAGAAAAAGCTTCAGGCCCTAGAAGGAAAGTTGTCTAAGGCGAATGCAAAGCTTCTCGATTCGGCCTCGCATAGTAGGATAGATTCAATGCTTAGTGCAGATCTGGCCCAAGAGAATAAGAATCTATTGATGCAATTAAATGATATGCAACGTATGCTTGATTCGGCTAATTCAAAAATTTCTGACTTAGCGAAACCTACTTCATACGTTAAAAGCTCATCGTCGAGTTCGAGTTCTGGTTCTCGTCAAGAAATAAAGACGAAAAGAAGTGACTATAGTTCTTCTAATCCATTTGAGAAAATATTTTCATCTGTTCGAAAACCTGCTGCAGCAGGTTCCACTCTTATATTAGAATCAAGTCCTAAGCCGAAGAAGAAGGCTGGGGAATCGAGTTGGGAGGATGCAGATGCTGTTTATTAACAGTTGATCATTTTAGTTTTGTTTGAATTTTTTTTCCTAGTTTTAGTTATTTATCTAAATTTTTCTAATGTCATGATTACAATTTCCGATAGTTATCCTGAAACAGTAAAAATTGTTACAGGGAAGTTTTTATGGATATATCTACGGTCATTGGATTAGTCGTTGCGATGGTTGCGATCATAGGATCAATTCTTGCGGGGGGGTCACTCATGATCTTCGTCGACGTTCCTTCTGTACTCGTTGTAGGTCTTGGGTTAATTGGTACAACATTTATTAAGTGGCCAATGGAATCGGTAAAATCAATTGTTCAGATTGGACTAAAATCAATATTTGCAACACCTGCAGATGCGAAACAAGTAATTTTAAAAATTAAAGACCTTGCAGAACTTGCGAGAAGAGAATCAGTTTTTGCTCTTGAAAAGGCTGAGATTGATGATCCGTTTATGAAGAAGGCGATGACACTAGCAGCGGATAACAGACCGCCAGAAGTTATTGCAGCAATCCTTCAAATGGATATCGATTCAATGGAAGCTAGGCATACAACTGGTGCAGATATATTTGGTGGTATGGCAGAAGATGGTCCAGCGATGGGAATGATCGGGACCCTGATTGGTCTGGTACAGATGTTACAGAACTTATCTGATCCATCTGCGATTGGTCCTGCCATGGCCGTTGCCCTTTTAACGACGTTTTACGGTGCGATTATTGCCAACGTATTTTGTAATCCAATTAAGAATAAAATCAAGTTTAGATCAGCGGATGAACTAACAGCGATGAATATTGTCGTAGCCGGAACGCTAGGTATTGTAGCAGGTGAGAACCCAAGAATGATTATTGAAAAGTTAAGCTCATTCTTACCACCAGCTGAAAGAAATATCGGTGAAGAAGGCGGCGGAGAATAATTTTTAGGCCAATATCACGGAGGACGAAATGGCAGAAGAAGGCGAAAATTTAGGCGGCGGTGGCGGTGGAGACGATGGTGGTCCTCCAGCGGAAACGAAATGTCCTCCTTGTCCTCCTGGGCTTCCGGGTTGGATGGCGACGTTCTCGGATCTCGTTACGCTTCTACTAACATTCTTCGTTCTCTTACTTTCATTTGCTAAGACTGAAACAGCAAAGTACGAAGCAGCTCTTGGTTCTATTCGTGATGCTTTTGGTGGAAACGTTTTAAAGCAAGGTGAAGTTATCCAGCGAGGAAAGTCTCCTGATAATTTTCCAACGATGATGGAATCTCAAACTCCAATTCAACCTTTTCCAATTGAATTTCTTACAATGGAAGGAATTCTTGATAAGCATGAGATCAATAGAGAGTCTGACGAAGTTCTTAAACAGATGAAATACGATCTCAAAGAGTACGATCTGACAGAATCAGTTGATATGTATGAGCAGCCAGAAGGTGTGAAGGTACGTGTAAAAGATAAGATTTACTTCAAGCTTGGAAGTATCGAAATTGAAGATACAAAAGTTGCAGTACCTGTTTATGCACGTCTAATTAAACTTCTTAGTGATACTAAGTGGAAAGTTTTTGTCGTTGGACATGCTGCTCGTGGTGAAGTTGCAATAGATGGCAAGAGTGATGCGTACGAGTTATCTGCAGCAAGAGCAATGGCCGTTTCAAGATCTCTTATTAGAAGAGGTGTCTCGCCTGATAAGATTACAACAGTCTTTTATGGTGATACTCAGACAACAAATATTCCTGGACGTTCAAGGTCTGAAATTGATGCCGAGAATAGAAGAGTTGAATTTATTTTAAGAAAAACTGATTTGCAAAATGATGGGCATAAAGTAGATTCTCATTAATCATGAAGCCTCTAACTAAGTTTTGTTCAATAAATTCATATCATTCAATAAAGGAGCTCCTAAATCAGGAGCTTCATTTTTCTGCTGCTTTATTAAAAAAACATTTACCAAAGAAGTTTCTAGAAAAGTCTGTTCGGGCTCAGGACGAAATAGAGCTTCCTCTTGATCTTGTGAATAATAATTTTATCAACCCAAGATATGAAGGTAACGAAATTCAAGTTATATTTGAAGATCAAGACTTCATCGTTCTTAACAAGCCTGCCGGGATACATGGTCACGCACTTGAATATAGTGAAGATATAACTGTTTTAAATTTTCTCCGTTCATATAAAAATTTAAAATTCCTTGCTGGGAAAAGTGATAATAGCGAAAGGGGATTACTGTATCGCTTGGATTTTGAAACGAGCGGGGTTTTGATTTTTGTAAAAGATGAATCTCTACACAGAGAGCTTCGTGAGAATTTCTCATCGCTGATGAAAGAAAAAACCTACCTTGCACTAATCGAAGGTAAGCTTGAAATTGATCGTGAAGTTAGAAACTATCTTCAAGGAAGCTCAAGCAAAGGTGCGGTTGTCAAAGAAGATTTGAGCGGACAACTTTGTATCGCTCATATGAAGACTGTTAAAGTTATTGGAGATAAAACCCTTGTTGAGGTAAATCTGCAAACTGGATTTAGGCATCAAATAAGAGTACAACTAGCACTACTTGGACATCCTATTGTTGGAGATTCTCTTTACGGCGCACAAAGCGCAAGCCGTATGTTTCTACATGCTCTAAAATATTCCTTAGAATGTCGTGGAGAGAAGAGAACTTTCTACGCGTTAGAAGATAAACTATTTTGTGACTTCTTGAACACGGATAGTTTGTTGGAAGTGTCTCGATAAATTTGAAACTTCTTTCATATTCTTAATATTCGCCACGTGCTGACCTTCACTCATTGAGTTCAAAGTGAGGTGAGGGTGAATCAGTCGAAAACTAATTATATTGGTGCGACTCAAACTCTCTTCGAGGGAGTATCTAGAAATACTCGCATATGAATTAGCTAGCGCCTTATACATTTTCTCTCTTAAGATTTTTGGGTCTTTAAGCTTGGGATCGATAACCTTTGGATCGACTTTCGTTTCAATTAATAAGTTGTTTCCATTACATTTCATTTCCCATGCATCGTTCATATATTTATTCAGTCTCACCATAACAGACTTGCACGAAGTAGGGATCATCGATTCCGCTCTTTTTGAAAAGAATCCTTTGTCTCGTAACTGAAAAAGGAAGATCGCCATAAAGAGGATTCCGACCATAAGTATAGGATTTTTCATCAATGATTTTAGTATCATAGAGTTATTATCTCTCACTTTTCTATAAAAATCACTAAAGGAAAAAAACGCAATACCCGATAAGAAACATAGGTTATTAATGGAGCATACATGACAAACAATTGCGCTGAAGTCAGTGACGTATTCTGGAACACTCTTTTTCATCTGGAAGAGCTAAGGGTCCCAACGAAACTAAGTGAATTTTTAAACGAACATGATATTGAAAGAGACACTTTCTTTATCTTCCTTGAGCAAGCACACTATTTTGGACTAATCGTAAATCTCCAAGAAGAAGCTGAAGGATATAAAATCCTTCCTCTATCTTGGCATAAAGAGTTTGGCGATCAAATAATTCAAAAAAGCTTTTACCGAGAACTTGCTGCTGATCTACAAAATTGTATTGAGACAAATCGTATTTGTAACTTGAGCTATAAGAATGATACAGAGATGGAAATTAGGCCCTGGAGGCTTTTGTTTCTTGATAATTCCCTAACTCTTATTGGTGAAGATATAAAGACAAAGCGTCTGCTTACGATTGAGATGGATGAGATTAGTGAGATGGAAGTAAGAGGGGATGATTACAAATCCTTCTTTTCAAGACTTGAAGTCGAAGATTTTATCAATGCCATGCGATTAGTCGCGGGAAGTGATGAAAGGCTAGTTATTAAAATACAATATGGAAGTGAGATTCAAATGCCAAGTGAGTTGATCTTTCTTGGAAATCCATACACAACAACAAATCAGTATGGTGATGTCATCTGGGCCGCCTCTGTAGAGAAGTCAGATTATCTTTACGAATGGTTATTTTCTATTCGAGATAAGATTGATATTCTTGATCCCACAAGTATCAAAGATGAATTTGAATACTTTTGCAGTATGAGAAATGCTGCTTAAGGCTTTTCGTGACAAATCAAAATGAAAAAAATGCGAATAAGGGGATGGAAATTTCAAAAAGTTTCTATCTCCTTTCTTTTTTGCCTGCGATTGCGTACTGGTATCTTGAGGAAAATTACTCCATAAAGATTGCTGTTATTGGAGGAATGGGATTAGCTTGTATCGAGATCTTACTCGAGCTTTTCTTTGTAAGACATGTTCATTCACTGAGTAAACTAAATTTTGTTCTCTTATTTATTCTTGGACCTATATCCTTAATTGGGGAAGATGGATTGTGGTTTAAGTTACAACCAATGTTTACAGGAATAATTCTCTATCTCTATCTTTTTATTCAAGGCCTTCGTGGAGAGAGCTTGATGTGGACGATGTCTAAAGATATGAATATGAAAATGAAAGTACCAAAAGAAGTTCTACTCGTATTAGAAAGGCATATGGCGTTCTTTTTACTTTTGTTCGGACTCTTTATGGGAGTTCTTGCCAAGTATTACTCAACTTCAATATGGGCATTTTTTAAAACAATAGGTTTCTATATCTGTTTTGGCATCTTTATGATTGCAGAGATGTTCTACTTCCGTTTTGTTATATCAAAACGATTTACATCAAGTCTGGTCGATCACCACAAGGATAAGAACCAATAATTTTAATACTTGTTGCATGTTCTTCAAGATTCTTTAAGCAAGTCTTTGTGTTTTGGTCATCGAGACTTCCCATGAAATCGATATAGAAAATATACATAAATGGGTTTTCTGGAATTGGTCTTGATTCAAGCTTCGTAAGGTTAATATTATTATTTGAAAACTCTTGTAGGCAGCCAAGAAGTGCCCCCGGGTGGTGTTTGGTACAAAATGCAATACTTGTTTTTATGTTGCCAACTACTGTCGGTCTTTCATTTTCCTTCACGAAAACTAGAAAGCGAGTAAGGTTATTTTTTACTTTCTGTACATCGTCAGAAATAATATCAAGTCCATAATACTCAGAGCATAGACGAGAGCTGATAGTTCCTGTCTCATGGTCGTTTGATTCACTTAGTAATTTAGCTGCTCCAGCCGTGTCGTATTCAGGGATTGCTTGGATCCCATGTCTTTTTAAGAAGTCATGGCACTGGGCAAGGGCTATTGGGTGAGAGTATACTTTTTTAAGATTCTCTAGTTTTGTTCCCTTAGTTGCAAGTAGACAATGCTTAATTGGGAGATAGAGTTCCCCAATTGCGTAGAAGTGATACTTGAAAATCAAGTCCATATTGACATCGACATTTCCAACGATACTATTTTCAATCGGGAGAATCGCGGCTGCGACTTCTTTTTGATCAAGCGCTTCACAAACGTCTTCACTAAGTGCTAAACCTGTTGGGATTATATTTTCTTTGCCGAAGTATTTATAGAGAGCTTCTTCTGAATATGAACCTTTAGTACCTTGAAATGCAATTTTCAATCTTCTAACCTTTGTAATACTTTATTTAAGCAGTCTTTGAAACCTTCAGTCGTCTCTTTTGCAAAACGATTGTACTTATTCATATCTTGAAATAATTGCCATGAATCGTTTTCAACTGTCTCTAAGATTTTAAGTAATCTTCGATAACCTTTTGTATCGATTTCTTGTGGTGTTGATTCAAAGTCAATAAGTACGCGACCAATTAGGTGGGCGAGGTTAAGGGACTTAGCTATTTGTCTATCATGCTCTTCGGGTGTTACCTCGACAACCTTAAGACCATTTGTTTTTAAGTATGAACTAATCTTGTCGTACAGATCGTCATTAATTCTGATTTTAGAAATAACGATCTTTGAACCAAAGACAGTATCTTTTGCAGAATCTGGACCAAACATAGGGTGGGTTGCCAATATTTGAACAGATTGTGGAAGATTTTTTTGCATGATCTCAACAGGGATTTCTTTAACTGAACAAACGTCAATAACAAGAGCACCATCTTTTAAAAGTGGTGAAATTTCTTTAATACAGCTTTCAAAAGCGCTAATTGGAACAAATGGAATTATTGCATCACACTCGCATACCTCTTTGAGTGTGGAAGCAGTGGCCCTGAGTTTTTTTATTTCATCAGTATGATCAACTAGGTCATATACAAGAACATCAAAGTCTTGAGCAAGATATCGTGTGATAAGTTTTCCTAATCGTCCAAAACCAATGATTCCAATTTTCATTATGCAAGTACCTTCGCAATTTGTTCGTATGCTTGTTTTAGCTCATCGATAGAGGCAGTGTAGGCGAGTCTAATAAAACCTTCTTGCCCGAAAGCCGAGCCTGGAACAAGAGCTACTTTGGCATCTCTTATTAGTAGCTCAACCATCTCTGCAGAGTTTTTAACGAGACCTGATTTGATATATTTTGAAATATCTAAGAATAAGTAGAAAGCCCCTTCTGGTTTGTGACAGTCAAATAGCTTAGAAAATAATTCAAATGTAATATCTCTTCTCTTCTTCATTTCTTCAACAAGAGGAAAAGATATCTGTTCGTGAATGGCCAAAGCATCGACTGCTCCTAGTTGTGTAAATGGAGCAACGTTACCGCAAAGGTGTCCTTGGAATTTATCAATCTCTTTGATAACGACTTCATTGGCAATCATATAACCAAGTCTAAAACCAGTCATGCAAAATGTTTTAGAGAAACTCTGAATACAAATTGTACGCTCAAACAAATCTTCACTTAATGTATTAATTGCTACGAACTTTCTATCATAAGTTAATGATTCATAAGCTTCGTCTGCTATAATCCATAGGTTGTGTTCTTTTGCAATTTCACCAAGAGCTAAAAGTTCTTTTTCATTGTAAACAATTCCTGTCGGATTGTTTGGCGTATTTATATAGATTGCTTTTGAGTTTTTAGAGACGGCTGCCTTTATGGCATCAAGGTCTAAGTGGAAATCTTTTTGACTTGGAACAAATTTACTTACTCCTCCTGCAAGCTTAACAGACTCAGGAATAGTCACCCAGTAGGGAACTGGAATAATAACTTCATCACCATCATTTAAAATTGCTTGAAAAGCATTGTAGATAATTTGCTTAGATCCATTTCCTACAAGAATATTTTGAGCTCCGATTACCGTACCAGTTCTCGCAAAAAAGTATTTTGCGATGGCGTCACGAAGCTCTCTTTCTCCACTAACTAGTGAGTATTTTGTTCTTCCGCTATCAAGTGCTTTCTTTGTTGCATTTAAAACAACTTCTGGAGTTTTAAAATCAGGCTCTCCAACATTGAGGCCAATAATTTTTTCACCTTTTTCTCTTAACTCTGTGATGGCCTGGGCAATAGAAATGCTCCCTGAGGGAGCAATTGCTAGAATTTTATTTGATAAGTCCGATTTATTCATTTAGTTCTCATTGTTATGATTTACTAAATATTTTAATCGTCACTTCCACTAAAGTCATTCATAATTTTTGTCTGTAGTCTAACTGATTCCGTATGAATAACGTGGAATAACTCTTCGATATATCTTTTTTCAAGGCCTAGCTTAGCACCAAGATCATTACGATCTTTCATTAAGCTATCCATACGATTGATTTGTAGGGGAGTTACATTATTTTCTTTTTTCGCTAGTCCAATTTCTGAAATAATATTCTTTCTCATATGTAAAAGCTCAAGTAATTCTCTATCTACTTGATCGATTTGTGATCTAAGCTTTTGGAGAGTTTCTTCAAATGTCTTATCCTCTGTCTCAAGTTTTCGAACAGAGAGATGCTCAATAATATTATTTAAACTCATTGGGGTTACTTGTTGTGCGGCATCACTTAGGGCCTTGTCTGGTGTAATATGAGTTTCAACCATTAGCCCATCCATACCTGCGTCCATAGCCTTTTGACAGACCTCTCCAATAAATTCTCTATCTCCCGCGATATGAGAAGGGTCACAGATAATTGGAAGTTCTGGAAGTAATCTTTTAAGTTCAATTGGTAGTGACCAAATTGGCTTGTTTCTGTATTTCGATTTTTCTGCTGTTGAGAATCCCCTATGGATAGCAGCAAGCTTCGTAAGACCTACGTTAGAAAATCTTTCAATAGCACCCATCCAAAGAGCAAGGTCGGCATTGATAGGATTCTTAACCATTACAGGAATATCAACGCCTCTAAGTGCGTCGGCAATTTCTTGGATCGCAAATGGAGAAACAGTTGTTCTCGCTCCAATCCAAAGAATATCAACATTATGTTTAAGAGCAAGTTCAACGTGCGAAGCATTTGCAACTTCGGTTGTTATAGGGAGTCCTGTCTCTGCTTTTACTTTTTCCATCCAAGGAAGACCAACTAGTCCAACACCTTCGAATGTATTAGGTCTTGTTCTTGGTTTCCAGATACCGGCCCTAAATGCATCAACTTTACCAGATTCTTTGAGTTGTCTTGCAATTGCCAAAACCTGCTCTTCACTTTCTGCCGAACATGGCCCTGCTATAACAAGTGGTCTCTCTTTTACACTAATCCAATTTGTTAATTTTTCTATTTTCATTTGAGCTCCAATACCTTTCTGTTTTGGTACGATCTTGTTATAACTGTATTCATTATTTAGAGCAATACCTGTGCCATTGAATTTGCCTATGTTTGTGATTTACGGGCCGGATTGTGTTAATATATCTGTGATTTGTATAAAGATTAGACAGTTTTTATCGTGCTAAAGGAGGCCTTATGAAGTACTTACACGCGATGGTTAGGGTTTTAGACCTTGAAAAATCAATGAATTTTTTTGTCAATCAGTTAGGTCTTGTTGAAACAAAAAGACTTGATTTTGAAGAGGGAAGATTCTCGTTAATCTACTTGGCAACAGCTCCAGGGGAGCCAGAAGTTGAACTTACTCATAACTGGAATAATAAAGAAGAATACGGAATAGGAAGAAGTTTTGGACACCTTGCTTTTGAAGTTGATGATATCTACGAAAAATGTCAGGCCTTAATGGATGCTGGTGTAACAATTAATAGACCACCACGTGACGGTTATATGGCCTTTATTAAGTCGCCAGATGGGATTTCAATTGAACTACTACAAAAAGGTGGAAAGCTTCCGGCCAAAGCACCGTGGAACACGATGGAAAATGTAGGGACTTGGTAATGAAATCAGAAAAAGTACTCATCTTGGGAGCAAGTGATAATCAGGAACGATACTCTTATAAGGCCTTGCACATGTTGGAAGATCATGGACATCAGCCAATTTTAGTTAATCCAATTAAAGATGAAATTGAAGGAAGAAAAGTATTTCATTCTATCGAAGAAGTTCAAGAGAAGATTGATACATTAACAGTATATGTGAATAATAAGATTTCAAGTGAACTTACACAGTCAATTATTAAACTTAAGCCTACTAGGGTTATTTTTAATCCAGGAAGTGAGAATGAAGAGCTTGCTAAGAGTCTTAGCAAGCTGGGTATTAACTGTGAAAATGCTTGTACTCTTGTTTTATTAACAACAAATCAATTTTAGAAACTATGGTGTAGTGATATCAATTGTTGTTGTCGCTGCACCTTCAACTGTTGTTCCATTTTTAAACCAAATATCGAGTGTCGTTGTCGATGAGGCAGGAAGCCCTGTAAAGTTAATTGCTCCTACAACCTCGCTACAAGCTAGCCATCCTGCATCTCCTGAACCTGGTGCAGGAGTTCCTGAAAGCTGGATCTTAACATCTGTGAATGATAGACAATCTCCAATTGTTAAATCAACATCAGTACCTGAAACCGTGTTAGAAGCATGGGCTGCACTTACTTTAATAGTTGTAGGAAGTGACCTTGCCGCTTTTCCTTCTTTGTAGACATAATCAACTTGTCTCATATCTAGAGACTGATGGTAGATAACTGTTTCATCAATTAACCCTGTGAAGTAGTTATCTGTTCCTGAACCATCCCAACCAATATAGAGGTTGTTTGGTGTATCAAGAACAGGATTGACGGAAACTGTACTGTTAACAGCTTCATATGCCCCATTAATATAAAGTTTAATGACACCATCTTTTCTTGCGACGATAATATTATTCCAAGCATCGTAGTTTAAAGCTTTTGGAGCTTCAATACTATTAGTTAGGCCAGCTGTTTGGAAATCAAATTTCACAATACCTGCACTTGTGTAAAGTCTGAATTCTTCTTGTCCTGTAGACCACTTACTGATGATGTATCCATCATCATCTGAATCATCTTCTAAGTATACCCAAGTTGAAATAGCAAATTCTGTACCTAGAGATACTGTCGGTCCTCCAAGAAGGTGTTCTTCATTTAGGAAACTAAATGATTCATTCAAAACACCATTTATACCATCTTGTGCGTATGTTAATGAAGCCGATTGGATATTAGTTAAGTTCATTGCACCCATGCGATCAGCGAGTACATATGTTCCACCAGTGTAATCCGCATCATCAAAAGTCCAGTAATAGCTTGGAACAGCAGGTACTTGTGGCTGAATGTATTGATTAAGTGGTGTTGCATTCTTTCCTTTCGAATAAATTGCTTCAATTTGGAATTGCGTTAATTCGGTCGTCCAAATTGCCATTTCATCTAAAGACCCAACAGTATAGTAAGCACCATTGCGCTCTTGTGCCCCAACTCGTGCAACAGGAGGTGATACAGATAGGAAATTTCCTGTATCTATTGCATCTGATTGCTCTTGAATACCATCAATGTAAAAATACAAATTAGCATTCTTTCGTGTCAGTGCAATATGTGACCACTGACTAAAGTTAACCTTGTTGTATGAACACTTACGAGCATAACTTGATGTATTCCATGAACTTCCACCTGCTGAATTAACTGTTTGGAATGCCAGACAAAGCCTTCCTTCTGAGTCAACCTCGATAGAGAATTGGTTGTTTGCTGTATTCTCATCCCATCTACTATAGATAACAGAGCGTGTAGACGGTTTCGCAATTTTGACCCATGAACTAAACGACAGTTCGTTTGAAAGAGAGATAGCTCCAGATGATCTCTCTAAGTAACCTGTACCAATATTTGCTAACGATCCTTTGATAATACCATCTGTATTCGCTGATAAGCTCGCATTGTTTTTTCCTGCAAAGAAATCAGAATTAATAAGGTCAAAAGAACCTGCCGCTCCAGAGAGCTCTTTATCAAACGGTAAATATAAGCTTGCCACTGGTATCGTTTGTGTATTGTATGTAATACTAAAGTCTCGAGTCAGTGGCTGAACATTTCCTGCCGCATCTTTAAACCAGAGACTTATGTTATTTACACCGTACACAAGTTTTGGATAAGTGATTGCTCCTGCAATTGTTGAACAACCTTGCCAACCAGAAAGTCCTGATACCGGTTCACTTGCTCCAGTTGTACCAACATAAACACCTGCAATATCCGCACAGCTACCAATTGTAAACTTCGCAATAGCTGAGTCGGTAGGAGTGCTGCTTGCTAGAGTCGCAGTTGGAAGCGCTGGAGGTGTTGTATCAGAAACATTTTTAATGATTGTAACAGACTGAGTATATGTCGAAACCACACCAGCTTTTTTGAAGTAAATAATAAAGTCATTATTACCATCAACGAGTAGAGGAGTTTTGAATGCATCTACTGCAGTTGAACATGTCTGCCAGCCGAGCTGTGAGCCAGAGCCTGTGTCTGAAGCTCCTGGTGTTGCATCAGTAGATTTTGCAATCCAGACTGATTCGTATCCGTCACATTCGTTAATTTTCATATTTACAATAGTTAAATCAATAGTTGATCCAGGTTCTGAGACAGCGAGAAATGGCATTGTTGAAATAGCATTACTATTTAAACCACGTTGATAAACATCATAGATTTGATCATGGTCAAGTGCCTTACTTGTCCAAATTGCAGTTTCATCTATAAAACCTTCAAATCTATTTTCATCAATAGTTGCACTTGTGATATCTCCAATTCTAAACTTCGTTGTAACCGTTCGAAGAGGTGAGTTGGCCATATTCCAAACAAAGCCGGATTGCTTACCATTAATAAACATCGCCATATGGTTTCCAAGTCGTCTTACTGTAATATGGTACCAATTAGAGTCAGTTGCAAAAATTTTATCAAGAGCAGATGTTACCTGAAATAAGTTGTTGTTTGCCAGACGATATTGGAATACAACAGTTCCAGCATTATTTGTCCTATCAACATACAGTCTATAGCTTTGCTCTGTTGGATCATCGCCCCATTGAGATAGTATCGTATATGTTTCTTGCTTCGGATCAGATAGTGGGTATGTCGTTTTTGTTAATTTTACCCATGTTGAAATTGTAAAGTCATTAGGAATATCAATAGTTGCACTTGATTCTAAGTATTGTGCAGCTCCAACACTATTGATTGAACCCCCGCCATCACTTCCTTCAAGAGTATCTTCATATCTTTTAATAAAGAATGACTGATTGACTTTAGCATCGACAGATCCCGTAATAACAGCATTGTTAATTGTTAGTGGTGCCGTAGCATCTTTTCCAAGGTCTGCTAATGTCGTAGTCACAATATTGGCATCGTCAAAATTATAGTAGTGATTAGGTTTTGTCGCAGCTAGGTAGTTTTCAGCTTTTGTTGGAACAGGCTGACCCTTCATTCCGCGATAGTATAGATACTGCATTTGTTCGATAGTTACATCTTTATTGTAGATTGCGAGCTCGTCAATAATAAGATACTTAGATGATGATTCAAGAAGTTTAAAGTTTCCTATTGGTTTTTGAAGACTCTGATCATTTATACTCGATGATGCTACAATTTTTCCATTGAGTAGAACTTTAATTGATCCATCTTCTCTTATTACCCCAATATGGTTCCATGCCGTTGGAGTAACAATTTCAGTTGTTTCAACAGTTACAGTACTCCACCAAGAACCTTTTACTGTCGCGCTAATGGTTTCACTTGCTGTTTTAGCAATAGTGATTTGATTTGGTATTTCAAATATTTTAGTGTCATTATCATAAGGGTAGTACCATACCGAGATTGCAAAGTTTTTATCAAGATTTAAGTCATCAAGATAAGTTCGATCAGTTGTTCCACCACTTATACCGTATAAGTTGTATGCATTTCCTACTTTCCCCCCTGGATTAGAAAATGTAGCAGCCCTTATGTGAAGATTATTCGCAGAATCATTAAGATTACCTTCGAACGCATAGTAGGCCCTTGGATTCTCCATTTCTGGTGGAAGATACGTTACATCAAATGTTATTGGAACAGAGGAAATGTCTCCCTCCTCATCTCGAAAATAGATATAGATAGTAGAGTTACCTTCAGAAATCAGAGAACTAATGATTGCGTCAGCTTCCTTCGTACAATACTGCCATCCTGTTGTGAAATTATCTGGAGGTGTTGCATCATCAACTTTAATATAAATTGAATTGATTGGAATGTCTTTGACTACAGGTGAAGTTTGATTATAAGTACAGCTTGGCATCGTAAATGTTGCAAAAGGTGATGAGATAATTGTTTTATTATCTTTGATTTTTATACCTGGATCGTTAGGCGCATACCCATCAGCAGTATTTGCGATGTCATACTGAGCTCCATAGTTGTATAGCGCTACAATTTGTGGTTCTGTAAGAACAGTCGGCCACATAGTAACTTCGTCAATTATTCCAGAGAAAAATGAGCCTGCTTCAGGAGCGTTGTCATCAGCTTCAGCTCCAATATACCATGGAGTTACATAGTTACTATAAGAGTAGTAGCGAGATGCTTGGTAAAATGGAATGTTGTATTTATTGATATAAACACCATCAAGGTAAATTTTTAAAATCTTTCCATCAAAAGTACCAGTGATATGGTGAAATCCTGTTGTATAAGAATAATTGTCAATTGATACTGAATATTCGGCAGCAGATAAACCAATTGCACTTGATGTGTTAACTGACATAACAAATTGCAATTTATTATTTTTAATTCTAATAGCGGTTCCACCAGCGTTAGTTGCTCCATTTTGCTTGTTGGAGATAATCGTCATGTTTCGTGTGTCACCTTTTACAAGGTAAGCCCAAGTTGAGATCGTAAGGTCTGTCTCATACGTGTTTGCACCTGTAGGAGCAAATGTCATATACTGATTGACTCCATTGAAATCTCTTCCTGCTGCAACTACTGCTGCTGTATCTGTTGTTGCGGTTGGCTCATTTCCTGAAGGAATAACACCATTAACAGAAACGGAAGTTTTGTTTGTTGAGTCATAAAACTCCGTTGCACTTGTATGACCAGAAGCAACAGAGTCTAGAGATAGAATTGTTGTCGGTCTAGGGATTGTTACAGTTGCATTAAGGTTAACGACTTCTCCATTTAATGTCGCACTAGTGTTATGAACAATACCGTTAAATGACTTTAGCCATAAGCGTGGAGTAATTGGTGTTCCAGTTGTTAATGGAGAAGAAAGAATTGCTCCTGTGGCTGTTGTACATGGTTGCCAATTTTCATCTGTTGCACTTGGCGCAGTTGTACTGTCGTTTACTAATACAAGATCAGCATCAGTACAATCATTCATTGTTACTCTAATCCTATCTCCGTAGAAGAAGTTAGATGAGCTATCATAAATTGATGCTTTTGTGTTAAGTGGAGTTGTTATTGTTCTCGCTGGATCATAAATACGTTGAGCAGTATTTCCTTTCGTATATAGTTCCATTATCTGAGTTGATGTTAGGGACTTATTAAAAATTGCTAGTTCATCAAGTGTTCCCTCATATAAATCAGAATTAGGTCCATTTGTTGCTGGGTTTACACCTGTTCCTAAGTATAATGGAGTATTTGAGCCACCATCATAGCTGATAGTACGTCTGGTTAAGAAATCATCTACGTGTTTAAGCATGCCGTTTACGTACCACTTAACCCTTCTTCCATCAAAAGTTAGAACGATGTGTGCTCTATTGTATCCAATATAGTCTTTTGGGATAACTGAGCGATATTTTACTCCATTAAGAGAGATGTAAAAGTGAATAGTTTTTAGTGAATTTATTCCTGCTCCAGGCCATCTTGATTGATTTAGAGACCAAAGATAGTACCCATCACCATCATTATTCATCGTAGATAAAATAGTTCCCGTGGTATCCGCTGAAGAATAATCACCGGCATCATCATTAATATCTGCCCAAAAAGAAATTGATAATTCATCTGTTGGCTTGAAGGCTGTGTTTGATGGGATTTTTACATGTGTTCTTGCATTGTTAAAATCCAGTCCTTCATTAACTTGACCTGCTATTGCAGAATAATAGTGTAGTTCGGCATCGACTCTATTTGCTGACTCATAAGCCTTTTGCGAATAAATAGTGTTAGCGTCAAAACTCCAATAAGCTGTTGGGGTTGGTGTTGGCTGTGCAGTGAAGTTAACAATAACATCTTGGCTTGTACTAGTTACATTGCCAGCACTGTCTTTAAACCATAGTCTGACTGTATTATCTCCATTTGCAAGCGCTGGTATTTCTATTGAGCCATCAGCAGTTGAACAGAATTGCCAACCATTAGAATCTTCGAGCGGCACAGTGATGTCATTAACAGTAATATAAACTGCAGCAATATCAGTACAATCATTGAGAGTTAAATAATTCTCACTAGAAGTTCCAGTTTCCCATTTTGTGCCTGTCCAATTTTTTAAATCGAGACTGATTGTAGGAACTGTTGCCGGAGGAGTTGTATCACCCGCATAGAGTTTAGATTTTAATCGATCATAATAGCTTACAATTTCTGTTTCTGTAAGGTTTTCATCGAATATCATTACTTCGTCTACGAGTCCATTACTGTAGAATGGTCCAAGAGTGTCTCTGTTTATATATGTTGGCCCTGTCCCACTTTCTAATGTCTTGAAAATATCTGTAGAAAAATTATCTTCTGCAGCATTAATAGCTCTACGTTTGATACCATCAATCCAAAGAGATAAATTCTTACCGTCATATTGAGCTGTAATGTGATGAAGTCCTGATGTGATTTCTGATGTTGGTAAATAAATTGTAGGATTTGAATTAACGTAACCCGTATAATTAGTATCATACGTTCTTTGTACCGAAAATCTTAAGGTTCCGTCGTACTGATAAATTCTCGTTGACCCGTGTTGATAAAAACCTCTTGAAGAAGTATCTCCATTAGTTAAAGTCGCATTGAACATGACAGTAATACCAAGAGCTTCATCATTAACATGATATTTACTAGAGGTTAAATGATTACTTGTTGTTGTTGATATACCATTGTTGATAGCATCTTTTATAACTGAGTAATTAGTTGTGTTTGATAGAATTGCATTGTTGTGTACGATTGAATCGTAGTATCTATCAGTTAATCTTTGGTCTTGGTCTAGTGACCAGTAGGTGAGAGGTATAGTAAGATCATCATCATCATCAATCGCTGGAATCTCAAGTATTGCAAAACCACTGGAAACATCACCATAATGATTTTTTGACCATATTCTCACGTATTGTGTTCCCATTGGAAGTTTGGCAGAAATAATTGCCCCAGGAGTTGTATTACACTCTCTCCAATCATTTGATTTTGGATCTGGTGAAGTAACAGATGGATCTCCAATGTATATAAATGGTGTAGATGTACAATTAAGAATTGTAACCTTTGTACGTGATTCAAAATTATCATAATGATAAACATAGGCATTATTCACATTTGTTGCAGTTTTTCTTACATCAAATAGATACTGTCCTGTGTTTCCTCTGTTGTAGATATCATTGATTTCAGATTGAGTAAGGGCCTGTCCCCATAATGCTATTTCATCAATTTTTTCACTGAAAAATGTTCCTGGTCTAGTTGTTGAAGTTTCAACATTTGAACCGATGTTTAGTCGTGGTGTATAAGTCCACTTGATAAAATCATTTTCAGCAAGCGTTGTTGTCGCTACTTGAGATGAGTTTACATATAAGAACATTTGGTTATTGTTAAACACTGCTGTGAAATGGTTCCATCCCGTTGGGACAAGAGCCATTGGTGCTGAAATGGTTCTCTCGCCCGCAATTGTAAGCCCAAGTTTGAAGTAGATATTTCCAGCATTTAAATAGAGGCGATAACCATCAGTAGGATTACTTGTATCTCTATCATAATATGCTGACTCTATTAAAGTTCTTTCAGCATTGTCTCCATTTGTTGTGTAAAACCAACCACTGAGTGATAGCTCGTTTACCGGACGGGTTAAGATTGAAGTATCACCAGTTAGGTAAGATCGACCTCCAATATTTGCTGATTCATTCTTCTTTCCTGCTTCAAACCCTGAGACAGTATTAAGTGATGATTCAAAATTATAGGCAAACATATCATGTTCAAAATTTTCACTGATTACATCTCTAAATTCCCTTCCTACATATGTTACTTGATCCATTGGCCAGTAGGCATTTGCTTGTGGAAGTGTCAGGTTATTGTAGTAGGCTACTGAGTCAGACGATATTGGTGTTACGTTACCTGCAAGATCTTTAAACCAAAGTGTAACTGTGTGACCACCTTCAGTTAAGCTTCTGTTAAAAGAGCCTGGTCTTGTTCTACAAATCTGCCATCTGTCATCTTGTTTGTCGGGTTGAGTTCCTTCGTTTACAAGGACCCCTGAAATATCTGTACACGAGTTTACTGTTAAATATAATTTATTATCGTATATTGTTTCTCTTTGGTTTTCTCTGCGCAGAGTAGGGTTTGCTGGTGGAGTTGTATCTGCGCTGTAAATAATATCAGCCCCATTATGGTATAGCGATGAAACCATTAAGCCAGTAAGAGGTTTATCCCATACAAGAACTTCATCGATTTCTCCACTTGAATATGTCGATCTTACAATTGGGTATGAAGATGCATTCCAGTCTAGTGGAAGAGTGGCTCCTGTTGGTCCGTTTCCAACTGCAAATTTAATATTGGTATTATGAGTTATTGCACTTGCTGTGGCTGCAGAGAAGCTCTTAATGAATATACCGTCAACATAGAGAGATGCAGTCTGACCATCGTAAACACCAGTTAATAAGTGCCATGCAGACGAAAGACTTGAAGTCTCTAAGTATGGCTTTAATGTTTGTCCATTGTCGAGACGTAATACAAACTCTACTCGAGGTCCAATTGGTGCATCATTTTGAAATCTTATACCATATCCCGATGACCCATTATAATTTCCAAGAATAACATCTTCTGAGCTACTATGGTTTGCTGGAATATATACCCATGCTGACACTGAAACTTTGTCTTTAATTCTTAGATGTTCGCAGTTGTCACAACGTGTGAAGTTTGTTGATGGTTGCTTGATTGCTTCATTAAGAACACCTGCTTGATTATAAAGCATGTCGTCTGAATTAGCGTAGTGGACAAAGTTGTAAACAGTATTGCCTGGGTCTGGATCAACATCTTCCCAGATACCTTTTTCACTCGATAGTATTGCACCTGAAATTCGATCAGTTAGTCTTCTTGTTGTCGAGTTGTTATGAGCACTATCAAATGTCCAGTGTACAATAGGTCTCGCAATAGGAAGGTCGTAATTTGTT
This sequence comes from Bacteriovorax sp. Seq25_V, assembly GCF_000447795.1. NCBI lineage: Bacteria > Pseudomonadati > Bdellovibrionota > Bacteriovoracia > Bacteriovoracales > Bacteriovoracaceae > Bacteriovorax > Bacteriovorax sp. Seq25_V. The sequence continues at coordinate 276,406 of NZ_AUNI01000015.1, forward strand.
GTGATAGGAGTGTATTGGAATGTCGTCGAGATATTACCAAATTTATCCTTCGTCCAAACCTTTCCGTATGAGTCTGAAGAATTAAGCTCCTTAGATAAAATACCACCAGTTAATGTATTACAAGTTTGCCAGTCTTCATCATTTTTGTCTGGTGGAAATTTCGATGCCGTAACGATTAGGTAGTCGATACCTGTACAATCTGTTGAAGTCAGGTTCGCTCTAGATACTAGGGCATTATAGTAAATAAGGTTTAAAGTAGTTGGTATCGCAGGTGGTGTTACATCATAGAAAATTTTGTCTGCAACCGAACCTCTAGCATACATTTCTGTTACAACAGTGTCTGTGATAGCATCACTGAAAAATGAGACTTCATCGATTGTTCCAGAGAAGTAATTTGCATTGATATCATTTGCCGTGCCTGCTGATGCACCAATTACAAAAGCGTTGGCATATGTATAATCAATATTGTAGGTAGCACCCATGTCGTTATTAGCGATTTCAACATCATTGATGAATAAGCGTAAGTATCCTTCATTGAAAACACCTGTGATCATGTAGTTTGTCGCTGTTGACAACGTTCCAGAAGGAGTTGAAACAGTTTGTATTGAGCCATTTGCTTTGACTCTGAACTCTACAGTTCCATTGCCAAGAACAAGTGCGTAACCACCATCATTGAGATTACCTGCAATATATTGGTCAGCTGTTGGCCAGCTCGCAACATTGATCCAAGCACTCAAACTTACTTTAGATGTTGGTTGATGGGAAGCATCGTAGTTAACTAGAATATTAGAATCTGTTCCGTTAAATGATAGAGCTTCGAAAGACGCTCCTGATGTAGAGTTAGCATTCGAAATGATACCATCTTTTCCTGCTGTTACATCAATAGCTGTTGCGCCGAGAACGTTTACATTATCAAGTGTCCAATATGACGAAGGCTCAGGAATTGTAAAGTCGTAGTTAAATGTAATTGACATATCTGTTGATGTTAAACTGACGTTCCCTGCAGCATCTTTAAACCATGTCTTAACAGTGTTAACACCATTTGCGAGTAGGTTAGAGTAAATCTTATCTCCGGTTGTTGAACATGCTTGCCAATTCGCTGCATCTGATGTTGGTGTTGATATGTCTGTTGTAACGTAGACACTTGCGATATCATCACAGTTTTCAATGTTTACACGAACTAAAGGAATTCCAACAGTGTACTCATTATTACGTGGAGTTACATCAACTGGATCGGGTGGTACTGTATCTTGCCCGTTGAAAATATTTTTAACGTCGGCTTCACTGATAACTGAATTCCATAAGATTACTTCATCAACAATATTATCAAAGTGCGACCCAGCTGCTGCACCTTCATTACAAGTTGCACCTGCTCCAATAACAAATGATGGGAGGCAAGAGTAGTTGATATTTGATGAGCTACCAAAGTCATTAGAGGCTACAAGTTTTCCATCAATGAAGAATTTTGCTACTTGACCGTCGTATGTACCAACAAGATTATGGAAGTCTGTATTAAAGCTGGTTGTTGTAACTGCAAGTTCTCTTTTTCCTGCAATTGACTCCACGATGAATTTTAATTCAGCGTTAGGTCCATCAATTTCAATTGAGTATCCAGAGTTTGTGACTCTGTTACCAGCGATAACTTGATTTCTATTGTCGTTGTTTGTTAATTTTGCCCAAACAGAGAAAGTTAGGTTTGTTTCAATCATTGAAGTTGAAGCATATTTTGTCTCAATATAGTCACCTTCAGATTTGGTGAACTTGTATCCCTCATTTTGAATGGCCGGAGTATTATAAGTAGCGCCATTATTTATACCAATCAGTTGTGAGTACATATCGGAAGTCTGAGAGGTCGAAGAATGTGTATTGTCGAAGTTAAAGTGTATTAGAGGCTTTGGAACATCAATGACACTAATGATTGTAGTATCAATCTTTTGATAACCCGCAGAAATATTATCGTACTCATCCTTTGTCCACACTTTTAGTTCATGAGCACCTTGTGGAAGGCTTGTCTCTGAAAAAGCACCTAAAATAGATGTACACGGAGTCCAGTTTGCATCATTCGCGGTTGGTGGGTGAGTTGTTTCATTAAGGTAGATGAATTTCCCATCAACGCAGTTTGAAATCGAAAGTAGTGCATTTTGTTCAAACGCACCAAAGAATGTTGCTGAAGTAATATCAGCTGGTACTGTTGACGAATAATTTACTTTAAATTTATTCTGACTATCAACAAAGAGGTTGTAAGCTTCAGTATCAGTTAAGCTCTTATCCCAAAGAACTAATTCATCTAGTGAGCCAGAGAACTTATTTGATACATCTACATTGTCTGTACATGTTGCAACAGAGGCACCAATGGCAAAGATTTTTGCACAACCATAAGTAATATTCTGTGGGCTTCCAAGATCTACTGTGTCTTTCAGAACACCGTCAATGAAGATTTTAACTAATTGACCATCAGATGTACCAGTGATGTAGTGCCAGCCTGTCGTATAGTCAGCCGTTGAAATTTTTGCAAATGTACTATTGGTATAGAATCTAAGTTCGTTTGACTCCTGTCTAAAACCGTACCCACCACCACTCGAAATATTTCCAGCAATGTGTTGAGTTGAACCATCGCCACTTGTAAGATATGCCCACATTGATAGGGTTACAGCAACAGTTGGCTTAATAGCTACCGAGTTTTCTGTTACAAAGTAATTAGCACCATCCAAATCTACGGCTTCTTTTATTTTTCCAGTAATTTTACTTAGAGTCGTAGAAGATGCAATCTTAAGATCGGAAGTGCCTTTGATATCAATTAGCTTGTTGTGAAAGTAGTGATTATTATCAAATGACCAGTATGCAATTGGCTCTGGGAGTGTACTTGGTACTGGATCAAAGATAAATGAAACATTTCTTGGTATTGGGTTAATGTTACCTGCGGTATCCTTAAACCAAACTTGGAGTGTATAGTCCCCAGCGATATCTATTGGGTAAGTAATTGCTCCTGTTGCTGTATCACAATTTTGCCAAGCAGTATCTCCTGATGATGGCTGCGGATCGGCATTGTTATTAACAAACACTTGATCGATGTCAGTACAAGTTGATACTGTCATTTGCGCTGGCGCTGTTGTAAGCGTCGGAGCATTCTCAACGGTTACAAGCGGTCTTGGTGGAGGAGCAGCATCACCAGATGTATCTACAATTACTGTCTGTGTAATTGGTGATGAGTTAACATTTCCAGCATCATCTTTAAACCATACATATAGAGTATTCGTTCCATCAGGAAGTGTTCCAGATTGAATTGCTGATGCAGATGTTGTACATGTTTGCCAACCTGAATCACCATTTGCTGGAGGTGTCGCAGATGTACCTACATAAACACCAGTGATATCATCTTCGGAACTTCCTGTTGGTGAACATGAGTTGATTGTAAAATCAGCTCTCGAGTCATTTGCAAGTAGGGTTGGTGGAGAACCTCCATCACCATTGTCTAGAGTTGCAAGGATGTCACTTGTTGCCCCATCTCCAGTTGTGAGTGGAGGAGGTGTTGTATCAGGAGTTGTATAGTTAACAATATGCTGATTGTTAATAGGCATTACATAATTGTCAGTAAACTTGTACCACACTCTAAGAGTGTGTGATCCATCAGTTCCAAAATTTGGAGATTGAAGAGCGTTACTTGCTGTATTACAGCTAACCCAACCACCTTCTGCTCCTGTTGGAGTTGTCGCATCATCCATGGTGATAAGAACTTGTTGGATATCTGTACAAGTATTAACAGTTAAGTAAGCTTTTGGTGTTGAAATACTTGGAGCATCCTTCACACTTGTTTGTGGAGGAGTGAAAGTTACAGAACTTGTTGCATACTCACCATAAACATTATCAAGAGCGTCTTTAAACCAAAAGTTTAGTGTTTGAGTTCCGGTAGAAAGACCATCATAAGTAATAGCACCTGATACTGTAGAACATGTTTGCCAACCACTGTCTGTTGCAAGTGGTGCGGGCCCTGGAGTTTTAACAAAAACTGAAGTTACACCTTCACATGATGCCAGTTTAAAGCTTGCTTGTGGTCTTCTTGTTACAGGTGTTTCAACCCATGAAACAGTCGGACTAAAGTAGACTGGAACATCTTTCGGGTTTGGAGAAATTAAGCCGTCTGCGTACTTAAAGTATGCTTTCAGGGTTGTCGAACCTGGACTTAGTGGACCATAGTTGAAGTGTCCAGATGCTGTATTACATGTTTGCCATCCACTAGCTGACGCTGACGGTAGAGTTCCTGTTTCGTTGAAAAATACTTGTGTAATAGAAGCTTCATCACAGAACTCAATTGTCATATTTGCTGTCGAAGTAGAGATTGTTGGACCTCCTACAACTGTGATGTTTGGTGGATCATAGGTAGTTGTAAATGGTACAAAAGCTGAGTTTACGTTTTCAGCTGAATCTTTAATCCAAAATTTTAAACTATTACTACCTTCTATGAAGTCAGTATATTTTAGAGAGAAGGCTGAGCTACTACATGCTTGCCATCCACTGTCTGTTGCGAGAGGTGGGGCGCCAGCTTTATTAATCATTACGCTTGCAATATCTGTGCAATCTGTAAAACGGTAAGTTCCTTGTGATTTACCTGTAAGCGTCGTTCCTTCGATTACAATTGATGACTCATCAGGAGCACTTGTGTCATATGTAACAGTGATATCCTCACTAGAGCTTGAGATGTGAGTGATGGGTGTACTGTCATAATCAGTATCCTCTGACTTAACCCATACTTTTAGCTCGTAATCGTTATCTGTTAAAAATGTTGGTGAATCGATACCATTATCAATAACATCCTGACATGTTACCCATGATGAGTCTCCAGCAGCAGGTTGAGTACTTCCAAGAGAGATTGAAAGATTATTGCTTGGTGGCTCATAATAGATAGCGTCGGCACTACACTTACTCTGAAGACAAGCATCAACGAAAATTTTAGTTGAATTACTATTAGTAAGAGTTCCATTAGAAGATGAAATATTTGGAAGAATCGGCTCTGGGTCGATCGTAATATTAAAGTTTGCTCCGGTGTCCCCAAGAGTTGCGGAAGCCGTGTTATTATTACCATCGACAGCATCAATTTTAAATGTAGGTAGAGGATGATTCTTATTAGGGACACAGAATTTAATTGTTTGAGTACCACTTCCAATGTTTCTTAAAGTCTTGAATGATATACCGTCTGGTGAATACGATAGAGTTGAAGTTTTAACGCCTGAACCACCTGTGTTATCTGTAATAGAATAGGTAAGGTTGTAATCGTTATTCCCTGTGATACTTGTTGGTGTTGAGATAAATGAGATTGAGGGCGCAGTACTGTCTGGATTGACGATATTAGAAATCTCAATTTTACCTGTTAAGCTAGAAGTATCACTACAACTAGAGATAAACAGTACAATTAAAATGTACACTAAAACATTTTTTAACAACTTAATTACCATCCGACGTTCAACAAAAATTAAGAGGATTTCTCTTCATTGTCCTATAAGTCTTTAATTCTTTATCGGAGTTTAGTAAAATTTATTGACTTAATATGTATTATTAGAGGCTTGGAAAAAAATTCCTAATGTAAATAGAAAGTGATTACGATACTTGAATTATATAAATGACAATTTAAAATGGCGTTTACGGTTTTAAATAACTAATATTTGGAGGAATAATGGCAAATAAGCTTCTCGATGAGATTAAGGTTCTTGTTGTTGATGATATGGCCACACTCAGGGAATCAATCGTAACACTATTGAGAGGAGTAGGGTTCACGAAAGTCAGTTCGGCACAAGATGGAGTCAAAGCCCTTTTAAAAATTGAAGATGCATATAACGAGAAGGAACCTTATCGACTAATATTGTCGGATATTAATATGCCTGAATGTAATGGGATAGAACTTCTTAAAAAACTCAAGGCCGATGACCGATTCAAAGATATACCTGTCGTTATGATTAGCACTGAGAATGAAGCTGCAACGGTTATGGATGCAATTCAAGCCGGAGCCGTGAATTACATCTTAAAACCTTTTACAACAGAGACTCTAAAAGCAAAGTTAAATGAAATAGGAAAGTTTTTAAAGTAGGGGAAGTTCGAACTTAAACTCTGTCCCTTTGTTTGCTTGTGTGGATAGTGTTAACTGTCCACCAATTCTTTCTACCGATTCTTTCACCGCACTCATTCCAATTCCACGTCCTGAGATTTCTGTGACAGTATCACGTGTGGACATGTTAGGTAAAAAAATTGCCATTGAGATTTCTTCATCACTCATTGCTGCGACCTCTTGCTCTCCGTTTACTTGAATAAGTTTCTCACGAAGCTTTGAGATATTAATACCTGCACCATCGTCTTGAATTTTTAATTGAATTTTTGAATCATCTACGTTAGCCGAAACCTTTATTAAACCCTCTGTGCTTTTGCCATGAGCAGCTCTTTGATCTGCATCTTCGATTCCATGATCCATACAGTTTCTAAATAAGTGAACAAGACTAGAGAAGAAATCTTTATATGTCTCAGGAGTTATGCGGATTCCATTATCATCTATTTGCAATGGAGCCATTGGTTTATTAAGTTTTAGAGAAAGATTTTCAACGAGAGAAGCATAGCTTTCAAAAAGACTCGATATCTTTTTCTTTTTGATGTATTTATCAAATGCTTCAAGTGCAGGAGTTGAAATCTTATGAAGCTCATGTTCTAGGTCATGTAAGTCTTCCTTGCTTACTTCAACCACATCTTTACCTGAGCTAATTTTTGATAGGAGATCTTCTTTAAACTTTGTCATTAGTTCAAGGTAAGATGAAATCTCATTTTCAACAAAAAGATTGAAGTTTTCTTTTTCATGCTCAAAGCTTTTTATTTTTGTTTCAGTCTCTCTTGCGGCATTTACTAGCTCTTGAGCACTGTAAGAAGCGAATCCACCGTTTAAAGTATGAAATACAATCATGGCCTTGTTTTCTAAGTTATTATGACCAAGCGAGTAGCGAAGATCTTCAAGCATTGATAGAGCTTCTTCATAAAGATCTAGGAAAGCTTGTTTGTTTTTTACAATTTTAATTAGCATTGAAACATAAAGATCTTTTTCTTTGAAAGCTTCTTGAGCATTTATCTCATTGGTTTTATCTGTAGCTACAACAAGTACGTTGTTTAGTTGTCCTTCTTGATTATTCATTGGAATATACTCCAACTCAACATACTTGAACTCTGGGTGTCCAGGTTCATGTTCCTTAAAGTTTTTAGGACCTAGTGCTTTAGCGCTATTGAAAGGTAATTTGTTTTGAAAGAGAATTTCTGACCACTTTGTAAAGTTCGTCGTTTCCGTCGTATTAAGCTTTAAGAGAGTAGGTACATTTTGATGTTTTGCTTCGGTGTTGAAGATTTCAGTGCAAGCCTTATTACTCATCTCCTCAATTTTGTTTTCTTTGTTGAAAACAAAAATCCCCTGATTGAGTGAGTTGACTACAGTATTAATGAATTCATTTGCTTCTCTTAGTTCTTTTGTCCTTTCATTAACTTTGTTTTCTAGGTTTTTGTTATAGTCTTCTAATTGGATATTAGCCTTTTCTAGCGCTAAAATCATTTGTTCTTTATCTTGTAATAAATCTCTGATCTTTTGAGACATTGAGTTGATACTAATTCCAAGAGATTTTAGCTCATCATTGGTTTTAACTTGTAGATCACCGTTGTAATTACCTGCCGCAATCTGCTTAGTTTTATTAATGATTTGAATAATTGGATTTGTAAGTGTATTAGCAAAAAATACAGCCAAAATTAGGCAAAATCCAAGAATAATAACTGCAAAAAGTATGTTCTTAAAAATAATTTGACGAATTACAGAAAAACTCTTCTCTTTACTGATGAAACTTAAAACACTTATTTTAAACTTAGGATTAAAAGAATTTGCTGCAAGATATTCACCTATAAATTTTGCTTGATTCGTTGTTAAATCAAAACCTGTTGTACTAATTTCATTAGAGTCTAGTAGTATGAATTTTGCGATTGTTATTTTGTACTGAAATATATTATCAACTGAAAAATTTCTTGTAATATCATCAAGGTTAATGATTGCAAAACGAGAGAAGTTATCTTTCTTGATACCAACTATGAAGTCAGTGTTGAACTTGTCGAAATAGATGCCATCTTCTTTTCCTTTCAATAGGAACTGCATTTGATTTGAAAGGGCCTTTGTTTCGTATTTGTAATTACTAGTATTACTTAACGTTTTAAGTTTCTCCTCTGAAAATTCGAAAATGGATTTGATATTTTCATTCTCATTGAGTTGTGAAATGTTTTTTTTCTGAAGTCCTTCGACGATAGGGTTTAAGAATAAAGAAATTTTTTCTAATGCCAATGAACTCGTGCGTTGAGCAGATTCAAAAATATAAGACTCTTTATCTGCCTTGAATGTTTTATATGTGTAGTAAAGATTGAATGCTGTTGTTAATGCAACTACGGCAGTGATTGCTAAAATTAGTTTTGTTTTAATACTAAAAGGAACTCTTTGTGACATGACTTTAATTTCCTAGTTACTTGTATCGACACATGCGTTAAAATAAATTTTGTTATTACTTATATCATATTGAAATTGTGGAAATGTTCAAGAGGCTTAATTTATCACATTTTGATGCTACGATAATGCTAATCGGTGTTTCACTCATTACAGTGGGTTCCTATTACTATCAAACTGACTTTAACAACACACTAACAAGTGCTAGCGGTAAAATTGTGGGAAGATTGATTGAAGGTAAGGGAAATCAAAAGAGAGTAGGCAATCTTTTCTGGTTACCTCTACAGAATGAATCAAAAATCTGGAATGGCGATAAGATTTTTGCGAATCAAGATCAGCAAATTAATATTGAACTTTTAAAATCAAAAGCTATTGTTAACGTACCTAAAGAATCTCTCGTTGTTATTACAGAAAACCAAGACGACATCGTTCTTAATCTTGATCGAGGTGAAATTTCGATTGCTTCAGGTGAAAAAGATATACAGTTTAAGATACAATCAAATACTGGAGTGTCCAAGTCAATCAAAGTCGCAAAGAAATCTGTGGTTAATCTCAAAAGGGTTGATAGTAATACACTTCTTGATGTTAAGCAGGGGAAAGCTGATCTTGTCTTAAATACTCAGGAAAAGGATAATATTACTGTTCAGGCAAATGATATCGTAAAGGTTTCTTCATCAAATCTTGAAAAAATCAGAATGAATAATATTTTGAAGGCAAAAAGCATTGATCCTCTTATCGATAATGATCTCTCTCTTGTGTCGGATAAATTTGATGGTCAGACTGTTGAGATTTATCAATCTCTTGGAGACAGGCCAATAGCTACGAAAGTCGTGAAGTCCGATAAAATTGAGATGGATGATATCGGTCCGGGAAATTACTTTGTCAAAGTCGCAAATAGTCAAATTCTTGATCGAGTTCAAGTCAAGGAGTATAAGCCAATACAAATTGACCTGAAAGAATCTTCACAACAACTATTACAGGGTGAGAAGATTGACTTTAAATGGAGTAATCCTAACTCTCATACTGTTGAGGTTACAATTAACTCACCAAGCGGAGACTTATTTAGAAAAATTACTACAGGTAATCAGTTGGCCTTCTATCCTCAGGAGTCAGGTGCTCATAATATAAGTGTTGTTCCTGTTAAAAAAGTTGGAGCTAAGCACGAACCTATTATTTCTGAATCATTAAAACTAACTGAAGGGCCAAAGCTCTTCGTCGCGGATAGTGTACTTAGTAATATTGTGACTAAACTTGATAAAAAATCTGATGTGAAGCGCTCAAGTGGTCATAATGTGATGATGCTTACTACTTCTGATGGAGTTTCTCTACAAAAAGAATTCTTGAAATAAAAAGATCAACACATCAGATCTCACTTTTGATTTCTTTGATTCAAAAAGGAAATTAAAAATTATAGGTGTTAAAGAGGGAATGATTAAAGATGGTGATAAGCAACAGATCGCTAGAACCCGATTCCTCTCGGGACAGGGGAAAGAAGAAGTTGAACTCTATGAAAGATCAAATATTGATAAAAAGATTCCTGCTCTAAGAAAAGCTAAGACCTATGATAGTCGTGGTCGAAAAATAGAAGAGTTAATTGCGAGATATGACTCAAAAGGTGAGATCACGTCGGTAACTCTTTTTCAGGGGAATAAAAAATTTGATCAACGTTATGAAAATGGAAAGGTCGTAGCGATTGATAAAGATTATGGAAAAGAAATATCTCCGAGTATTCTAGCCGTCGCAGCAGCCTTTGTAGCGAAGAATTCAGTAGGGGCTCAAGGCTCTATTGCAAGTGCACCTGCGAAATATGTCCCACTCGCAACTACAACTGGAAAACAATTTAATATTGCTCTCGATAGTCCTGTTAGTATTAAAAATAATATTGATGAGATTGACGTACGTGATAACTATATAAAGAAAATTGAAGTTGAGTCTCAGGCAAAAGGAGAAGTTCGCTACGAGCTTCTTGCTGCAAACAGAAGTATTGTGAAGTCTGGAGTTTTAAAAAGTCCTGATATTAAATTCCAAAATTTAGATAGTGGTGACTATCAATTAAATTTTTATCAAGCAGGAAAGCAGGGGCAGAGAATAGGTAGTTCAAAGGTGAGTGTTGCTCCTCGTATTTCAAGCGTCAAAGTAAATCCAAGTATGATTAAGAAGACGGACGGTGCGTTTGAAGTTCCGTTGAAGTGGAACTCGCCAGTTGATGAAAATATTGTTGAAGTTTTCGAAAATAATTCTAAGACACCAATCATTACTAAAGCAGTAAAAGGTACTAGCACAAGTATAAAGGTCCCAAGTGTAAATAATCTTACTTGGAGAGTTCGTGGATCAATTTCTTCTGTGCTACCTTCAAAAAAATCCAAGATAGCTCCACCAGAGCTTTTAAAAGAGCTTCCTGTTCCAGCTCCAATTATAATGAAATACAAGAAAGATTTTGGAGGTTGTTATTCATTTGATCTTCCAAAAATTCCTAATAGTACGAAGTACTTCATAGAAGTATATGAAGATGCAAATAGAACGAAGATGGTATTCAATCGTTGGTTAGATAATACAGGAGTATGTTGGCAAAGTTCCAGACATGGGAAGTACTTCTACCGTTATAAATACTTTGATAGTTGGAATCGTCAGTCATCCTTTTCAAAGATTGGTGAGATTATTTTTCCAATCTCACCTTTGACGGAGTTTTAGATGAAAGTATTATTTATACTTCTATCTCTTTTAAGCGGAAGCTTTGCATATGCAGAGTCACTTGATTTTAGAGATATTATTCAAAATAGAAAAGATGTTAAGTATATTAAACTTGCTTATATTACAAGAAAAGGTGAAAACTTAGCATCTATATATAAGCGCTTTGTAAGAGATGATTCTATTATTTCTAAAAGTGAGGGAATGGTTGAAAAGACTATTCTTTCCAATCCAACAATTAAAACATGGGATAATTTACCACCTAAAAAGAAACTTCTTATTTATCTTGATGTTGAGTATATCGATCTTGATAAGGTCACAAAGTATAACGAAAAGGTTGCAGAATTATCTAAGAGATTAAAAGAAGCATTAATGAAGAAGCGTGCCGCTGCTCCAAAGACATCTGGATGGAGAGGGTCTCTTTTTTATATGGCCTCATATGGAAAGTTTACTCAAGATAATCCTAAGCTTGCTAATATTACTTTTTTGCAGAACTCACCGCTATCTCTAGGGCTTTCAACTTCTTACTACCCAGAAAATTCTAATTTTTCGATTGCTTCAAGTTTATATTTTTCATATCTACTTGCTGCTGCAAGTAATTTGGGCGCAGATAATATTCGAGTACCAACTGAAATCGGTGGAAATATTTATGGAGAGTACCGTTTTACAACTAAGAATTTTAGTGGTTATGCAGGTATTGATTACGAGAAGTTTACGACTTTCAGTTTAGAAGGAATTCAAGCAGAAAAGAAAATTTACTTTGATGAGAACTCTGTCTTCTATCTTACGGTCGGAGCTGCAAAGAAAGTAAAAATTTACAAATGGGATTTTTTTGCGAAACTAAGTTTATCACAATCAATTGCCTCTAGTCGTACTCCTGGCTTTTCTGGAGCAACAGGAGATACACCTTTTACAGGTAATAAAATATTATTTTATCTATTTAGAAGAGTGAATGATAAGTTTTTTGCACATACTCTCTTTAAGTATCACTGGATGTCTGGGCCATCAGATATCACAACTTTGAGGCTAGGGGTAGGTTTTGGATATTTACTCTTCTGATTATTAATTAACTAAGTATCTAAAATTATATAATGTTAAAGAAATTTCATGGATTACCCGAGAAGAATAGTACAATACTTGTTCATCTAATAATTCTTGGGGATATTTATGAAACTAAAGAAAAATTCGTTAATTATTCTTGCCCTTCTCACGGCATCTTGTTCATTCAATGGAAATCAGCAGCAAAAGACTATTGCAGAATTAGGTGATTCTGTTGATGGGGATTCACTACAAATCGTAGAAACTAAAGAGGATGGAGTCGTTGAAATTTTTTCTTCACAAGTTGAGGATGTTGAAAATGTCATTGCTGAGGAACCAGTTCAAGCAAATACAATTATGGATAATCCTGCACCAATGATTGCTCATAACGAAGAAGTGAAAGAAGAAATAGATAATGTAATTAGTAATGATCGTTACGAAGATTACGTTGTTCAAAAAGGTGATACACTAATGATCCTTGCGTTCAGATTATATCGCGATGTAATGATGTGGAAAGATATCGCAGGATGGAATAGTGAAAATTTAAATGGAGGAACAAAAATCTATCCAGGAGATAAGCTAAAAGTTAAGGTCGTAGATTTTGAAGGAAATATTTGGCAACCACAAGGGAACCCGTATCTTATCCAAGATGGTGATTCACTTATGAGAGTTTCACAAAATGTTTATGATGGAACGACAAGGTACTGGAGAGATATTTGGGAAAATAATACTTACCTTATTAAAGATCCAAATATTATTTATGCTGGATTTACTCTTTACTATCTTCCTGTAGAAGAAATAAAACAAAACAAGATGAGAGACTTAGCATCAAAAGGTAAGGATAATGAAAAAATTTAAAGTTCCAATAACATCTGAATTCAAAATTCTACATCTTGAAGATTTAGAAGATTTAAGAGTTAAGATGAAAAGTGATTTAGTATCACTTGGAGTTGAAGCAACGATTGTTGAAGCTGAAGATGTCGCTACTGCAATTGCAAAGATTGAATCAGAGAAAATAGACTTTATTATTTCTGATTGGAATCTTCCGGATGGAACAGGTTTTGATTTTTTGAAAAAAGTAAGAAGTATATCAAAACTAGATAAAGTACCATTTATAATGTGTACAACACTGAATGAAGTTTCAAATATGCTCGATGCTATTAGTAATGGGGCAAATGAATTTATTACAAAACCGTGGGAGCTTGAAGAGTTAGAAGAAAAATTCTCTTCTACCTATTCAAGCTTTTACGAATAACCTAACTTAGGCGGTCGGACAGTAGATCGCCGAGTTTTTTTCGTTTTCTTTTACTTCAAGACTGTAAACTCTAACTCTCTTATTTGTTTTCTCTTCGACCATTTTATTAACATGATCATAGACAAAAATAGCCGTACCTTCCATCCCTGCGTTTGGAAGTTCTCTCATTTGAATAACTCCTTTTTTATCAAGTTCTACGAACTCTGCTTTAAAAGGGTCATCTTCAGAAACTAGAAATGTATGATCAAACATATAGTCAAGCCAAGCTTTAACATCTTTAAGATCACCGAAATCCATTACCCACATTTCTTTACTTAATTCCGTGCATTCAAATACGAAGTGGAATGAGCGACTGTAGCCATGAACGTACTTGCAGTGACTATCTGCTTTCCATTGGCGGTGAGTACAAGGGTAACCATAAAAGTTCTTTGTTGATTTAAATGTTTTCATAGGCCGATATTATTCCAAATTTTGGTAGAACTCAAGGGGGAGAGAGCTCCTATTTAGAAATAGGAGCAAAATCATATTTTTGCCTAAATATTGCCAGTATTTACGTAACGATCAGTTGCTTCAATAAGACAACTTCTGATGCCCTTCTCGCTAAGTGAGTGTCCAGCATCTTGGATTATCTCAAACTTAGCCTCTGGCCAAGCACGGTGAAGATCCCAAGCACTTGTCATTGGGCAAACGACATCGTAACGACCTTGCACAATAATCGCTGGAATGTGTCTAATCTTATCAACGTCACGAAGGATTTGATCATCACATTCAAAGAATCCTTTATTTGTGAAAAAATGGCATTCAATTCGTGCGAAAGCATCGGCAAATTCATCATCGCCAAAGTCTTCCATCAGGGCCTTGTCTTGAATAAGCTTACTTGTTGAAGCTTCCCAGATTGACCAAGCTTTTGCAGCAGCTGAGCGAATTTCTTTGTCATCACTTGTTAGTCTTTTGTAATAAGCAGAGATGAAATCCCCACGCTCAGATTCTGGAATTGCGTCTCTATAGAATTCCCAAGCGTCTGGGTAAATGTAGCTAGCACCATCTTGATAGAACCATTTAAGTTCTTTTTGACGAAGCATGAAAATTCCACGAAGAAATAATGCCTCAACTGATGATGGATGAGTTTGCGCGTATGCAAGGGCAAGAGTTGAGCCCCAACTTCCCCCGAAGACCGCCCATGTGTTAATGCTTAGATGATTTCTAAGTTTCTCAATATCTGCAACAAGGTCCCATGTTGTATTTTCTTTAAGTTCAGCAAATGGTGTTGAACGTCCGCAACCTCTTTGATCAAAGAGAACGATATTATACTTCTCTGGATCAAAGTATTGACGGTAGTTATCATCAATTCCCCCGCCCGGTCCACCGTGAAGAAAGACAACAGACTTTCCATCTGGATTTCCACAGACTTCATAATAGATATTATGGATTTCGCTCACTTTAAGATGCCCAGTCTCACGTGGTGTAATTTCTGGATATAATGTACGCATATTTTCTCCTTTTTTGGCTCTCGCTTACTTTCTTTTTCTCATGGCCATTGGTAAAGTAGGCTCAAAGGAAGCAGATGAAAGGTTTTATATTATCAGACAATATTATTGATGGTCCACACGGGATGACAATCGAATACTGGGTGAAGACAGAAAAAAATCCGGTAAAATTAGTGATTACATCTGAAAAACCAATCTTCTTTGTCGAGCGTCGTGCAGATGTAAGGTTAGGAGCTGACGTTGAGCGAAAACAACTCAATCTTAAAAGCTTTAATGGGGCCGAAGTTGATGGTCTTTATTTTAAAGATTATCGCTCGCTTCTTAATGCAAGGGAGTCACTTAGTTCAAGTGGTGTCAGAACATATGAAAGTGACGTCAGGCCTAATGAAAGATTTCTTATGGAGAGATTTATTAGTGGTGGAGTTGAATTCCAAGGGGATGCTAAAGAAGTTTCCGGAGTACAAGTAGTCACAAACCCTAAAATGCAAAAAGCTGATGTTGAAGTTTCTCTCTCGACTTTATCTTTTGATATAGAAACCTCTCTTGGAGATGATCTTTATTCAATTGGAATTCACCATATTGACGGAGATGTTGAGTATAAGAAAGTGCATATTATCGGGGAGCTTCCAAACACTAATGAAGTTCAATTTCACCCTGGAGAGAGAGAAGTTATTCTCGCTTTTATTAATGACCTTCGAAAGCTCGATCCAGATATTATTTGTGGATGGCACGTGGTTGGTTTTGACCTTGCCTTCCTTGAGAGAAAGTGTCGTGCATTAGGGATTAAATTTTCTCTGGGACGAGATGGCAGTGAAGTTCGACTTGTCGAGAGAAAGGGAAGTGGGCACTTCGCTGATATTGCTGGAAGAGTTGTCTTTGATGGTCCTTGGCTATTGAAACAAGCATTTCATAATTTTGAAAATTATAGATTAGATACCGTTGCCAATGAAGTTCTGGGAACAGGTAAGGATATTGACAGTACGGGTAGCGATAAGGTTAGTGAGATTACACGTCGCTTTCATGAAGACAAGATGGGGCTTGCAAAATATAACCTTCTTGACTGTACCTTAGTCTTAGATATTTATGAAAAATTGAATATCGTTGATCATTATGTAAAACGAATTAAATATAGTGGGATGTTAATGGATCGAATTTCTTCATCGGCAAAGGCCTTTGATCATATTTATCTTCCACTCATTCATCGAAAAGGTCTTGTTGCTAATAACGTTATTGATACACAAAAGGATGCGTCAAGCCTTGGTGGTTATGTGATGGATGGGATTAAAGGTCTTCATGAGCATGTCATTGTCCTTGATTTTAAAAGTCTCTATCCGACAATTATAAAGACCTTTAAAATTGATCCTTACTCGAGATTAAAAGGTGATATAAATTCTCTGACGACCGTCAATGGGGTGAACTTTTCAAAAACAGAACATATCCTCCCAGGAATTATTGATGGTCTTTTAAATCTTAGAAGTATCGCTAAACATAAAAAGGATGCCAACCTTTCTCAGGCCGTGAAAATTTTGATGAATTCATTTTATGGTGTTATGGGCTCTGGTGGCTGTCGTTTTTATCATGCTGATCTTCCTCAAAGTATTACCCAGACTGGGCAGTGGTTATTAAAAGAGACAATCTCTTATATTGAAGAAAATGGTCATCGTGTGGTTTATGGTGATACTGACTCTCTATTTATCAAGCTAAATTTCTTAGAGATTGGGGCTCGAGATAGAGTAGGAAAAGAGATCGCAACAAAAGTTAATAGTCATCTCGAATCAAAGATTAAGTCAAAGTTTGGTGTTGAGTCTTTTCTTGAAATTGAATATGAAAAATATTTCTCTAAGCTTTTTATCCCAGAGTCTCGCTCAACAGATAAAGGGGCGAAGAAGCGTTACGTTGGGCTTCTTGAAAAAGAGAACTCTTCAAAGCTCCACTTTTCTGGAATGGAGTTCGTCAGGTCTGACTGGACAAAGCTTGCTAAGAACTTTCAATTTGATCTGATCACTAAGTTTTTTGCTGAGGAAAAGGTTGAAGAATTTATTAAAGATTATGTAAAGAGGCTTAAAGATTCTGAGTTTGATAATCTTCTTGTGTATAAGAAGAGACTTAGTAAACCTGTTGAAGAATATATTAAAACAGTTCCTCCACATGTTAAGGCCGCAAAACTCCTACTTGAAAAGGACCCTAAGTTATTTATCAAGGATGTATCCTATTTAATGACATTTAGAGGGCCTATTCCCATTGAATTTAATCCGACTGATATTGATTATCAGCACTATATTGATAAGCAGATTGCTCCACTTGCAACAGATGTATTAAAATTTCTAAATTTGAGTTTTGATGATATAATTTCAGGTAGTCAAATGAGTTTGTTTTAAGAGAAGGAATTTGTGGCAAGATACAAACAAAATTGGATTTTTATTTTCGTCTTTTTTTCCATTTTTGGACTACTTTTTTATATCTACGAAGCGGAGACTTATACATACTTATGTGAATCCGAAAGTAACGCCCCTGCTTGCTATCTTCTATCAAAAAAATATGAAAGTAGCGGAGAGTTGAGTAAGTCAGATCGCTACCTTCACGTGGCCTGCGATAAGAAATATGACCGCGCCTGTGAGATAATTAAGAATGAAATTAAAAAATAGATTTCGCTCCTTTCTACAGTTTTTAATATTACTGGCTAAGGACTGTGACAGAAGTCATTTAGGAATCCTGGCCGCAAGTTCGAGCTTCTATCTTATTTTAACCTTCGTTCCTCTTGTTCTCGTTTTGACACGCATTTTAGGGTTCTTCTTTGGACCAGAAGGCGAAAAGTTTGATCTTCTTATGGTATATGTATTCGAACTTATTCCACCTCACTTAGATGGGGTTGTTAACATTATTGCAGACATGCTCAAGAAATCGCTCTTTGCTAATAAAGGTTTTAATATCATCAATACCTTCTTTCTACTGATTTCTTCACTTGGGTTTATTAATTCTATCTGGAAGGCATTAAGTGTTATTACAGGTGAAAAGAATGCTTCTCAAGTTGTAAAAACGATTAAAGGAATTGGTGTTCTTGCTATTACGTGCGGTTTTTTAACATTGGCCTTTATCATTCCAATTGTTTTTCAATTGATTACCAAAATTAGTGAAGTGGGTTATATTGCTAAGATGATTGCTTTCTTTAAGATAGAGAAGATATTTGAAATTTTAAACTCATTAATTATAGGAGCAGATATCGTTTCTGTTATTATGATTGTGATTTTTATGATGTCGATACTTCGCTATATTTTACATCCAAGAATTAACTTTAAAAGTGCTTTACTAGGGTCTGGTGTATTCACAATTCTAATTATTTCGGTGAAGTCTCTTTTCTTCTTCTATGTCTCATTTGTTGAAGCAGGACTTGTTGCTAATTATGGCGCTTCGTATGCATTGATACTTTTATTTATTTGGATTTTATTTTCAATGTTTGTATTTTATTTTTCTGTTCTTTTAAGCTTGAACTTTCATAAATACTACTACAAAAAGGTCTGACTAATCGCAGTGCAAGAGGGTATTTCTCAGTCCCTTGAGTTTTCATTTCAATAGGATTATATTTTGTTGATAACAAATGGAGTTGATTTTGATTCGTGCTTTAATTGACATTTATATTCTAATACTAATTATCGATGTTATTCTAAGTTACTTACCGCAGTACAAAGGGCATCCTTTCTCTGTGAAAATTAAGCAAATCTCAGATTTCTCATGTGGTCCAGTTAGGCGCTTAATGCCAAAACTAGATATTCCTTTTGATATTTCTCCAATGGTTGTTATCTTCTGTTTAAAAATTTTAGAAGTTCTCTGGTAATTAATTAAATCAAATACTTGCCAAACCGCAGTAAACAATTTTAAAATTTTAATAATGATTGTTTTACCTAGGGAGGGGTGAGATTGCACACACCAAGTGAGTTTGAGTTTTTAACTCAAGAAACAGTGCGCATAAGCGAGGAAATGAGACTCGCTAATATGGCCGATCTCAATATTGAATCGTATGACGACGAACTTTATAATGAGTTCTCTCTCTCATCACATTTTGATGAACCAATCGTTGAAAGCGAAGATCAAAGAATAGAGTATCCAAATAAACCGGGGCTGGTTTATACAATCTTTAAAAGTGGAACAACATTTTCTCTTAGAGGCTTCGCATGTGAATCTATTGAAGAAGCGTTCGACTCAATCTATAGCGGTGAAAAGTCTTTTTTAAGAGCGCTACGTTTAAATGATAGCGAATTAGATCAAATTAAATTTTTCGAACTTTCAAGTTTTGAAAGAGCAGAGATAGTTCTCGACCAAGTATTTAATAAGCGTTTTCCTCTTGAGGAGGATGTGCTTTGTAATATTAGTGACCCTGGATTTTCTTGGTGGTATGGAAAAGCTGATGATGGCTTCCGTATTAATTTCAAGAGTCACAAGTTTATGTGTCAAGGCGAGAGAACGAAGCTTGGTCCAATTGGTGATGTGATCGTTGCTTGTCTAAGATTTGCTAAGTTAAAAGAACATTTTAAATATCATCTTCCAATTTCAGAACTTGTTATTAATGAGAAACAATTCGTTCTAAGAAGTTCAGATAAGACTCATCCAATTATGAAAGAGTTGATGAATCTTTTTGAAAGAGGCGAGATAAGTGAAGAAAGTGCACTTCTATGTGAGCTAGATCTAAGTCTTAGGCTATATCTACTTGAGCTTGCAGATATTAGAAGATTTTGGATTGATGTCGAAGGTGCACTTTATGATAATAATTTAAATTTATTAAATTAGATTGTTGAATAAAATTCAAAACTTGATAAAATAATTAAAAACAGGATGTTTTTAAACACAACAACAGGATGTTAATTTGCAATTTTCTTTTGAGAGAAAGTCAGCACCTACGGGAGCGGCACCACAAAATGCAGCTTCTTCAAATAATGTAGGAAGTTCAGCTGATGATAAATTAAGAAAGGCCATAGAGCGTAACAGAGAAAAAATGCTGAAAAGACAGGGCTCTTCGGCAGCATCAGCCTCTACAGGTATGCAAGCTTCGGCTCCACAGAGACCAAGGCCTATGGGTTCAACTCCTCCGCCAGTTCCAAATCAAACTTTACAACAAAGATTAAATGCATCTCAAAATACAGCGGCGAGACCTGCTTCTTCAGCGGCCTCTTCAGATGATTCAACTTCGTTACTTGAGAAAATGCGTGCTCGTAGAGCACAGGCTTCTGGGAAAGATATTCCTAGGCCTTCAGTTACTCAACCAGTTAACTCGGGAATGTCTGGAGCTTCTGGCTCAACTACATCGAGTATGCCAAGAAGAACTGTAACGGCAGATCCCGATAAGATTGAACTTGCTGGAAATTTACGTAAAGGAACGACTGCTCCAGCTGTTGTTAACTATGGTGCGGAACCGATTAAAGCTCCTGTAAAAAAATCAGTTAGTGCGAAAAGAAAATTAAAAACTAAAAATAAGAATACAAGCGAGACATCTTCAATTTCTAGTTGGTTTGTGAAGGGAACTTGGATGTTTTGTGCTTTCCTGATTGGAAGATTGATATTCTCTGATGGTGGAGTTGTTGAGTACCTTGACAAAAAAGCAGTTTATGATCAAAAAGTTCATGAGCTTGAAATCACGAAGAAGGACAATGCTCTTCTTATGCAAGAACTTGAGCTTATTAAAAGTGATGGTAAATATCAGAAGAAACTAGTTCGTGACCATCTTGGTTATATCGCAAAAGATGAATATCTAGTTCTATTTTCTAAGGGGAGTGAGGCCTCGACAGAAAATAGGGATATTTCTTCCATTTAAGAACAGAGCCTAATTCAATTTTATATTTATCAGCTTCACCTGCGTGTAGTTCTAAAACGTGGGCGCTGTAATATGTAGGAGTTACTGGAATTGACTTTATTGGCTCTCGGCCTTTGAAGTGTTGAACATTCTTCTCTAGGCCAACGACCTTCATGTTGAGATCAAGAAAGATAATATCTAGATTAAAGTATGTATTAGGCATCCAGAAAGTTTTTGAGCTCATATTGTTGTAAACAAAAAATAGTCCTTCATTAAATTTCATTTTAGATGGGTGAAGCCCACTGAGTCCCTTTGTCTTCTCTTCATTACTGATAGCAAATGAGACGCTGATGATATGCCCATTTGGTGCGATCAGCTCACTCGAGCCACGAGAGCTGTTTAGGAACTGCGCATTAACATCTAATGTATTAAAAAAAATGCACAAAAAGATAGTGAGCAAATGGCTAGGCTTTGATATATTTATGTTCATATTTAGATATTGCTCTAAAAATTTAGGAAATGGGAGAAGCTTTGTGTCAAATATCGCTGGTTTAATGAAGACGCACCACTGTGCACAACTAAGGTCATCTAATGAAGGAGAGAAAGTTACTCTTTGTGGTTGGGTAAATAAGAATAGAGATCTTGGAGGATTAAACTTCATCGATATCCGTGACAAGTACGGTGTTACTCAAGTTGGTTTCACAAGCTTTAAAGGAGATCTTTCTATCCTTAAGTCTTGTCATCTTGAATCTGTTATCAAAGTTGTTGGAACAGTTGTGAAGAGACCTGCTGAAGCAATCAATAAGAATATGGCAACTGGGGAAATTGAAGTTCAGGCCGAGGAGATTACGCTTCTTTCTGCAAACGATATTAATTCAATCCCATTTCTACCATATGGAGCGACTGAGGCTACTGAAGATAATAAGCTTAAATATAGATATCTCGATCTTAGAACGCAAAAACTACAAGATATTTTAAAGCTAAGAGCAGACACAACTTTTAAAGTTAGAAGTATGATGATGGAAGAGGGCTTTATTGAAGTTGAAACACCAATTCTATACAAGTCGACTCCGGAGGGAGCAAGAGATTATATTGTGCCATCACGTGTACACCCTGGTCATGTTTATGCTCTTCCACAATCTCCACAAACGTTAAAGCAGCTTTTAATGATTGGGGGGACTGATAAGTACTTTCAAATCTGTAAGTGTTTTAGAGATGAGGATTTAAGAGCGGATAGACAACCTGAATTTACTCAAATTGATATCGAAGTTTCTTTTTCAACAGAAGAATATATTAAAAATCTTGTTACAAAAATTCTAAAAGGACTTTTCAAACTAGATGATAATTTTTCAATTCCTGTTATGAGCTATCAAGATGCAATGAAAGATTACGGATGTGATAAACCAGATACTCGTTTTGGATTAAAGCACCACATTGTGAATGACATTTTTAAAGGAACGGACTTTGGAGTTTTCTCAAGCGTTCTTGCAACTAATGGTCTAATCAAGGCAATGTTTATTCCTGAGTCATTGGGAACGTTTTCAAGAAAAATTCTTGATGGGTTCGTAGATGTTGTAAAACCACACGGTGGAAAAGGTGTTGCGTTTTTTAAAGTAGAAAATGAAGCAGCTACAGGCGGTATTTCAAAATTTATTACTGAAGATATTTTAAAACAACTGAATGGATTGGAAGCAGAAGGTAATAATGGAACATGGTTATTTTTTGCAGACGTTGCTGAAGTTGCCCACGCAAGTGCTGATGCTGTAAGAAGACATCTTGGTAAAGAACTAGGGCTTCTAGGTGATAAAAAAGCATTTCTTTGGGTTAATAACTTTCCATTATTCGAATATAGTGAAGGACGTTT
Organism: Bacteriovorax sp. Seq25_V; assembly: GCF_000447795.1. NCBI lineage: Bacteria > Pseudomonadati > Bdellovibrionota > Bacteriovoracia > Bacteriovoracales > Bacteriovoracaceae > Bacteriovorax > Bacteriovorax sp. Seq25_V. Next base: position 299,017 of record NZ_AUNI01000015.1, read on the forward strand.
CTATGCTTGTCACCACCCATTCACACAAGTTAGAGAAGATCAGCTTGATGATTTCCTAAATGGTGATATCAATGATCCAGATGGACCTATTAAAGACCTTTGTGCTCAAGCTTACGATATCGTGTGTAATGGCTATGAAATTGGTGGTGGATCACTTCGTATCTATAACCAAAACGTTCAATCACGTATGTTTGAAATTCTTGGAATGAGCGAAGAAGAAGTTAAGCATCAGTTTGGTTTCTTCGTTGAAGCATTAAAATATGGAACTCCTCCACATGGTGGACTCGCTTTTGGCCTTGACCGTCTTGTGATGATTCTTGCTGGAACAGATAATATTAGAGATGTTATCGCTTTCCCAAAAACTACAACAGCAAGTGATATGATGTCGAGTGCGCCATCAAGACCGTCTAAAGATCAAACAGATGAGCTTCATTTCTCGTTTAATAAATAGTCAATTTTTGTCATGGGTGTTCACAAAAAAGTGAACACCTCTCCAACTTATAACAAATACCCATAATTCTAGAGAGACTTCGAGTTAAAATTAACTTAAGAGGTCTAGGATTATGAATATTAAAACTTATACATTAATTATTTCCGATGACCCGCTTTTCTCAGGACGTATAAGGCGTGTCTTATCTAAGAATGAAATTTCTATAGAGTGGCGTACACTTGTTTTTTCTAACAGTGAATCAAATGAGGAAAAAGATTTTAAACTCGATAAGCTATTCGAACTAATCTTAAAAATAAAAAAAGTGAATATTGTCGTCTTCTTTGATTTTGAAAAGAAAGAAGAGTTTTGTTTGGACCTTATTAAGATTTTTAATAAGTATCAAGGAGCGCAGTATATTCTACAAATCTGCTTCTTTGGAGAAGAGAATCCAAAGACCGATTTAGAAGCCGCTCTCGCTGCTGGTGCCCATATGGTTGAGTATAAGCGACCAGACCTTGATGATATTGTAACAAATATTCAGTATCTCAAAAATT